>CAYMYT010000110.1:0-1539 GCA_964394755.1 uncultured archaeon | reverse complement strand
GGTAACCAACCAACTCGAGATGTCACTGATCTATGTTCAGAAAGCGAAGCTTTCTAACATCTCGAATACATCCTAAGTATGTTCGTGGATGTATTCAAGATGACCAGTGGTTCTTCACATCGATTAGAATTAGAGCGTTAGCTGATCTGATGCTATCCCACATATGTCCCAAAGTACACTTATAAGCTTTGTAGCTACGTATAAAAATAGGTGACAATATGGAGAGAAAAAAAAGATCTATGATAGAGTTGTAGATGAAAAAACTCTTCTAAAACTGAGCCCGGTAATTGAGAACGCGCCATACTTTTTTTCCAAAGAATATGCTACGCAGGTAGTTAAGCCTTGTAGTACAGGGGGTGGTAACAGCAGCCACAGCACTAGTTGTCAAACTGGAGGTTGTGGAGGTAAAGTTAGTAAACCAATTTTACCTACCGAGTACAAGAAACAGATATAAGAATTTTCTGATTTCAAACTTAATAATGAAATTATCCTTGATTGAAAAAAACAACGAAATTCTTGCGCATCTTAACTTATTTACTGACTTTGATGTTAAAGAAGGACTTGCCGAACGAATAGTGGAACAAATTTCTGAAGATGCTGATATAGGGTTTGCTGGATACAGTCATAAAAATGGCCTCTTAATATGCCTAAAATGGTTTATAGGTGAAATAAAAGTAATTGAGCCAATCGACAAGGATAAAACAAAAACTGTAATAGAAGAGAGTGTTAAACAATGTTCTTCTATATTAAATATCATAAAACCTATTCACATATTCGTATTTCCTACATTCAACGAGTTTGTCAAAATAAAGATGGCTGGATCGAATGGATGTTGTCCTTGGAAAAACACAATCCATGTGTACATAAATCCAACAGAGAACTGGCAGATTGCAGTAAGAAATACTATATGTCACGAATTTGCCCATGCAATTGCACAGAACTATAATCGAATGATAACTATACTTGATCAGCTTATATTTGATGGGGTTGCAGAACATTTTCGTGATTTTGTTCTAGGTGGAGATAAATCACCATGGGTTAAAGCTTTAACAGAAGAAGAAGCAAAGAAAATTCTCAGTGAAATCAGTGATAAGTTTGATTCTGTTGATGAAAATTTTAGAAACGAGATATTCTATGGTGCTGGAAAATATCCACTCTGGGCTGGATATACAATAGGTTATTACATAGTTGGGAAGTATCTAGAAAAACAGAAAAATGTTGATTGGAACGAAGTCATAAAACTATCACCAAAAACTATAATGAAAGATTCAAGAGTGTTATCTTGAACACGTCCAAAACTACCAACTTTCTGCGAAGAACCGAAGGTTCTTCGAGATCTCAGAAAGCTTTGCTTTCTGAAGATAGTTGGTATGTATCTGCAGAAACCTTATAGGTTTCTGAGATCTGGTATTCCTAATATTTTATAGGAATACAAGATCTAGAATATGCTGTGCATATTCCAGATCACAAAGATGTTTGCATACAAACATCTTTGATGATTAAGGACGTGTTCAAGATCATCTGCAGAAACATATAATG
>CAYMYT010000109.1:1005-1625 GCA_964394755.1 uncultured archaeon | reverse complement strand
GTCAATTATGAGTTGTATAGTGAGGTATCTGAGCGCATTATGAATATACTTAGAAGTTACGCTGACAATTTTGAGCAAGCTGGCATAGATGAAGCTTATCTGGATGTAAGCAGCACTCGCCTATATGGAAGTGCACAAAGGCTTGCTATTAAGATAAAAAACGATATTCTTGAAAAAGAAGGCCTTAGCTGTAGTGTAGGTATCGCACCTAATAAGATCGTAGCAAAAATAGCGAGCGATTTTGATAAGCCTAATGGTTTGACTGTTGTCACACCACAAAACCTGAAAAACTTCATTTTTCCTCTAGATATACGTAAAATTCCTGGTATAGGCCCGAAGACAGAACATATATTGAATGAGATAGGCATTAAAAAAGTAAGTGAGCTTGCAACATACTCTATAAGGGATCTCACTAACATATTTGGGAAATTCGGGTATGAAATGCACTTGCTTGCTAATGGTATTGATGATAGCCCTGTTGAAGAATCTGGTGAAGCTAAATCAATAAGCAGAGAGCACACCTTTGATATTGATACAGATATTATAGAGAATATCAACGAAGTCATAAAATTACTTGCAGAAGACGTGTACGAGACCACAAAATTATATAATCTAGGATT
>CAYMYT010000109.1:369-995 GCA_964394755.1 uncultured archaeon | reverse complement strand
TTCAAAAATGTTTCTATAAAGGTGCGTTATGAGAACTTCGAGACACATACTAGGCAGTGTACGCTTGCAGAGCATAGAACAGACTCAAAAGCAATAATAGATTCTGCACAAAATATGGTTAAAGAGTTCTTTGGTAAAAGAAAGATACGACTTATAGGAGTACGTGTTTCAAAGCTTTCAAATGAGCCAATACCTAAAAAGCAGAGTGTATTGAGTGTATACGTATGAATATAATTTCTGTTAATGACGAGAATGCTGTTGACATAGCTGTATCTGTATTGAAAAAAGGTGGTATTGTAATATATCCAACAGAAAGCAGTTATGGTATAGGTGTTGATGCCATAAACAAAGAAGCAGTAGAAAAAGTTTACAGCGTAAAAAACAGAGGAAGAGAGGAACTTCTTTCGGTTATTGTATTTAGCATCTCGATTATCGCCAAATATGCTTTAATCGATAAAAATACTAGGCTGCTAGTCAAAAAATTCATGCCAGGACCACTAACACTAGTTGTACCATCTTTGCCGTCTGCTGCACCATCATACAAACATACAATTGGATTCAGAATTTCTTCGAATGAATTTGCCACAAATCTGGCCAAGCATCTTCAAAGGCCAATAACATCAACA
>CAYMYT010000109.1:0-359 GCA_964394755.1 uncultured archaeon | reverse complement strand
AACCTATCAGGACAAAAACCACTCTATAATATAAGTGACGTTATCAAAACATTTTCATCAAAGGTTGATTTAATAATAGATGCAGGCGACCTCCCTGTGAAGAAACCTAGTACAATATACGATGTAACTAAAGGAAAGCTATTGCGTGAAGGGCCTATACCATATGAAGAGATCAGATCTTCTTTGTGTAATAAGATGTGATCTTATAGTCATCCAGCAAAAGAATCTGGTGTAATTTTGTTGAACTCCTACTAGCTAACCAAGTTAATGTGTCCGGATTATCTTGAACATGCTAAGGCATGTTCGGGATCACATCTTTCCGTAAAATATTAGGAAAGATATGATTTACTTGGTTAGCT
>CAYMYT010000108.1:0-1652 GCA_964394755.1 uncultured archaeon | reverse complement strand
ATTCCACGGAGCATATTTTACTCGATACCATCTTGATTCAATTTTCTTTTGACCTGTAAGAATTTTTTGAGTCAAACCCCAGGACTTTCTCATTATCGCAACATGTTCCATATTTATAGTCCTCCAAAAAGAGATTGTTGATGATATTTTTATTGGACTCCTACTAGCAAAACCATATCAACGTTTCCTGGTTTTGCTATAATACAGTAACAGACTGTCTTAAAATTCGTATTGGTATCCACAGATCTTATTTGAAAACCTCACCTGCTTCCATGCTCCAAAACAATAGATCAAGATGTGCAAATGGTATATTAATTTGATGGGCAAATCTTTTCATCTTATCTTCTATTTCCAAATAAATTTTTGGTGTCAAACTCTTTGGAGATATTATCACATCATACTTAACAAGATTTTTCAATATGTGTCTGTCCAGTATAGCTAAATCATAATGGCCTATTCCTATATTCCTGAGAAAGTGACTAGACTCCTTATAACCATACCCTTTAACATTTTTGATAAGCCATTCCCTTAGTGCAAAAGCATCGATATTACTATCAAGATTCCTAAATTGTTCTATATTATTTTTTATTTGAGGCAGGCCATCCTTGAAAAAAATCTGGCGTGCAGTTACAATATGTTTTGCTTTTGTTTCATGAAATCGAACGCCTGCAAGCCACTTCTTTATTTCTTGAGCATCACCATCAAAAAGCAAATCCTTTTCCTGCAATTTCAATATAGATGCCCAGCACAATTTAGCTTTTGATTGTGGAGTAAGCAAACAGAAGCATAATTCTGCAAAAATTTCTTGATCAGATTTTTTGTAAACATCAATAAACTCATTCAGTCTTTTTTCTATCATTTCTTTTTTGTCTTGATAGATTTGTTGTAGTTGTAGAGCATCTTGATGCAGTTCGAGCATATTATTGAATACACAGAAAATATATTAACGCTTACGAATTACATTACATATTTGATTCAGCAGGTCGCTTGCCATCATCGATTCTCCCAGTCTTCTAGCTGCAAGATCACCTGCAGCCCCATTTATATAAGCTGCTGCGCATGCTGTATCAAATGTATTAATCTTTCTTGCAAGTAATGCACCACATATTCCAGCTAGAGTGTCACCCATACCACCTTTTGTCATATACGGATTTCCTGTTTTGTTAGTCATGGTTCTCTCACCATCAGATATTACATCTATGTGGCCTTTCAGTAGTATGGTACAACCCAACTTCTTAGCAAGCATTTTTGTTTTCTGGATACGGTCATCTATATTGTTAGTGAGTTTTTCACCGCTTAGTATAGAGAATTCATGTGAGTGAGGTGTTAGTACAATTTTTTGCTTTATTCTGATTGTATCAGCAGCAAAAGCATGTATCGCATCAGCATCTATAACTGTAGGCAATTGAATTTTTTCTAGTATTTTTCTTGTGGTGGATAGAACATCTTGATGTCTTCCAATACCACCACCAATAACCATAGCGTCACTTCTACTTTTTTCAATCATAGAAATTATTTCATTTGTATTATTGAGATAATCTCCTTCTATAGGCATCACGATAAGATCAGGTGAAAAACTCTTTATTGAAATTGCTGATGTAGGAGCAATTATTTGTACAAGATCACAACCAGCTCTGTAGGCAGCCATTGCA
>CAYMYT010000107.1:0-1681 GCA_964394755.1 uncultured archaeon | reverse complement strand
CAATATATGATTTACGTAACCTTCTTTATACTCATATAAGTGGCGAAGTCAGGTTTCTAGATAAAATAGGGTGATAAAAATTATATGCATTGGTATTGAAAGTACTGCACATACTTTTGGTATTGGTATTCTGAAGGATAAAGAAATTCTTGCAGAGGTTCGTTCATCATATAAGCCTCCTCATGGTTATGGGATACATCCTATAGAGGCTGCAAAACACCACCAAGAGTGTAAAGAAAGGATTCTACAAGATGCTATGGACAAGGCTTCTATTAAGATGGATGAAGTTGATACTGTAGCTTATTCAGCAGGCCCTGGGCTTCCACCTTGTTTGAAAGTAGGCTTTGAATTTGCAAAAAGTTTTGGGAAACCATTATTGGAGGTGAACCACTGCATAGGACATATAGAAGTAGCAAGGATGCTTACAGGGTGTAAAGATCCTATAATACTCTATGTATCAGGTGGAAATACACAAGTTATAGGCTATTCTAAAAAAAGATATAGAGTACTAGGGGAGACGCAGGATATAGCTATAGGAAACGCAATTGATAAATTTATAATAAAGACAATGGGAAAATATCCTGGAGGTCCTCTAATGGAAGATCTTGGAAAAAGTGGAAAGTATGTAGAGTTGCCATATGTTGTGAAGGGTATGGACTTATCCTTTTCAGGGATACTGACAGCTGCACTGCAGAAGGCTGATCGTGGTAATAACATAAATGATCTCTGTTTTTCGTTTCAGGAAACGTGTTATGCAATGCTTTGTGAGGTTGTTGAAAGGGCTATGTCATATGCTGGTAAAAATGAGGCAATGATAACAGGCGGTGTTTCAGCATCGAAAAGGCTGAATGAAATGCTCAAAATAATGTGTGAAGAAAGGGGTGCCCAATTCTATAGTTGTCCAATAAAATATTCTGGGGATAATGGAGCAATGATAGCTGTTGCTGGAATGATAGCTTATGAAAATGGGCAACCTATAGCGAAAACGCCGAATTTCTATCAGAAGTGGCGCACTGATCAAGTTGATGTCAGTTGGATATAGAATTTATAGTCGTCCAAGAAAAGATTCAAGATATGATTTTCTTGGACTCCTACTAGCAAACCAAAAAACCATGTCCGGATTATTTATTTGGTTAGCTATATAGACTACATGTTTGATATCATATCACTGATACAAGATACACGAAGCAAACTTAAAGCCGTTACATAATTGATACTGAAAAATATATTATAGAGTAATAACATCTTTATATACCACAATTTACTCATAAAAATATGCTAGTAAAAAAGTTAATTCATGCTTCAGCAGAAAAAGCAAAAACAAAACAAAAACAAAAACAGAGAAAGACAGAACCATGGACAGCTTTCTCTTTTTCAGTAGTTGGTGTTGTATTTCTTTTTGGAATTGTAGTACCGCTTATTGACTCTGATGGTATCAGATCTTCCTTGTATATTTCGTGGGAAGATATGATCTCGAAAACATCGGATGTTTTCAAGATAACAGGAGAATTCACTCACAGTAGATTTAGTAGACAACCAAGTACAGGAAGATTATTTATTACCACAAATCCAGGAGAAGCTGAAGTCTATATAGGCGGGGAAAAGAAAGGGGAGACTCCAGTTATGATTGAAGATTTGAGACCAGGTAATTATGTTTTCACAATTAAAAAAGCAGGTTATA
>CAYMYT010000106.1:579-1712 GCA_964394755.1 uncultured archaeon | reverse complement strand
CAATAAAACCGACCATTGTTGCAACTAAAACAAGAAAGACCGCTGAAATAATTGTAGATAAGCCGCGCATTATTTATTATGCCATTTTGTAGTATTTATAACAAAACCAGAAAATCTTAACTTCCTATATTGGTTTTGCTAGTAAGAATCCAAGAAAATATCATTAACAATATTTTTTGTACGACTATATCTTTGAACACTCGAAAAGTATTCCCTTTAAGCCAGTAATAGCATTCCCTATATATTGCTCTTTGTAAACATGAAAGCCGAAAACACCTTTTAAACTGTCCTTGAAATTAGGTCCTTGAATGAAGTTTATTTCCTTTCTGAGCGCAGCCTTTAATTTATCTATGTCACCACGCTTTGTATATTTCATTATAAGATTCTGGTTTGTATTTTCATAAAGCATAGCAATATCACGCACATCAGAGAATCGACCAGAATGTATTTTCATAGCAATAAGCAGCTCCTTCGAAGGTGTCAAAAATTTGGCGCCTTGCATCGTACTTTTTATTGAATTTTTATACAACAAATCGTAGCTCCATGAAGCGTTTGTCAGCCTGCATACCAAACCATTTATCATTAAATCTACACTTACCGATAGCTTGTCTATTTTTTTCTCAAGTCTCTTGAACTTCTCACCGTAAATTTTGCTTATCTCTTTGTTGTATACTGTAGAAAACCCATTTGTTTGCAACAAGTCCTCAAAACTGCTTACATCAGCTTCTTTTACTACAATATCAAGATCTATTGAGAATCTTTTCTTATATACGGAAACCGCGTAGCCTCCTACAACTATAAAACTAAGTTTGCTGTCAGAGAACATATTTATCAACCGTATTATCTCATTCTCTCTTGATAGAATACTACTAATGAAATCAGACATTTGTACGCACCTCTGAATATCTTGTTTTCAAACCAAAATTATACAAAGCATCCAAATGCTCCAATGCAGCATCCAAATCCAATTTCTTGCACCATTCCACCAATTCTTTCAATGGCATAACGGGAATTTTATCTATTCTTTCTACGAAAAAGTCTTTCCTAACCGACAAGAAAACCAATGGTCTTGCATCTTTCTCATTTTCAGCATCAGGTCTTCCATGTATATTTTTTGTGACACGGTCTTGAAC
>CAYMYT010000106.1:0-569 GCA_964394755.1 uncultured archaeon | reverse complement strand
ACGCCATGGCGTGTTCCAAGATAATTTATCTTATGCCTATTCAATTCAACTTTCAATCTATCAAAATCTTTTACAGCAACTTCTAACACATAAACCCTGTCAAAAAAATCTCCTGTTATGTAGCTTCCTCTGGTCCATAAAGATATTGCAGTTCCGCAAATTAATCTCACTTTCAAATTTGTTTTCCTTATAAATATCCAAAATATCTTGTCCGTATCTGCTTCATTGATTGATCTTACTAAACCTACGAACTGATTGTATACCGGCGTATGATTTGCATATATGCGTTTTCTATTTCCTTCGTCTTTAATCTCAAAAATACCATATTTTTCCAACTCTGTAACCCATCTATATACTGCAGAGTAAGCAAATCCAGTTTTCATTGCTACTTCTCTAATAGTATCTCCATCCCTTGACTGTTTTACTATAGAGGCTGTAATATGGTTTATTATATCTACCATATGATTATCTTTTATAAGATAATGATTTAAAGCTTTCATTTTATGTATTAATTAAGTTCTCACTGACTTTCGTTGCTTCTGTTTCACACTGTAAAATGCTACCTTTCC
>CAYMYT010000105.1:1305-1717 GCA_964394755.1 uncultured archaeon | reverse complement strand
CTTTAGATGGTGTGCCAACTGCTACAAAAGTAATGTCAGAGTTTTTGATTGCATATTTTATGTCAGTTACAGCCTCCAAACATTTTTCTTTAATTGCATTTGAAAGCAGCTCTTCCAAACCATTTTCGTGGAATGTGGGTGTCATATTATTAATGGCGTCAACAACGTCTTTTTTTACATCAACACAAATAACTTTGAATCCCATAGATGCAAAACCAACTGCTGTGCTCAAACCAACGTAGCCGCTTCCAATTATAGAAATTTTCTGCACTTGCATCTGCATAAAAGTACTATCATAATCTTCTTTATATACACACGACTGAAGTCGTGGGTTTGTTAGGAAGATGTCATCTAGAACATGCTTAAAATATACCTAGCGTGTTCAAGATGATCAAAAGTTATTAAACGGTTC
>CAYMYT010000105.1:0-1295 GCA_964394755.1 uncultured archaeon | reverse complement strand
AAATATTTCCACTACTGCTAAAAGTGAATCCATATTATCTCCTGGTAGTATTTTTGATTTCTACTTCAAGTATAATTTTGCGTGTATTGAAGTGGAAAATACTTTTAGGTAAAGGAAATTTTTTATCAATTGCGCCTGTCCAATTTCTTGGAATGACACTAAGCAACTTCACTCCAGGCAAAATAGGTGAGCCTGCAAAAACACTTATACTCAAGAATAGATTAGGTATTAGTGTATCACAATCGCTTCCATCTGTTATATGGGAAAGGGTTCTGGATGTTTGTGTACTTTTGGTATTAACTGTACTTGGTTTCACTTTAATAAAGAGTGTGAATTTAGGTATAATAGGTATTGTTGCAATTTTATTATTCATTGCTATTATATCTGGACTTTTGACTGTTCTTTACATAAAAAGATTTGGAAGATTGTGCACAAAAATTCTGAAAAGATTTTCTTTTACTAGAAGTATATCAACAGAATTCCTCGAAACTTTTTATAATAGCAGAATTCCAAATCAGAAGATATTGAAGTCACTGGGAATAACATCTGTTGCATGGCTGTTAGAAGGATTTGTAATATATTATTCATTCTTGGCACTTGGTATAGTTGTAGCTGATCCATTCATATTGGCTACTATACTTGCATTCTCAACAATAGTAGGAGTAGCTAGTACACTACCAGGTGGTATTGGAACAACAGATGTGGTGATGACCCTTACGATAACGTCGTTTGGTGTTATGCCTCATATAGCGGTTGCAGGAGTTTTATTGGCTAGATTACTTTCCATATGGTACCTTAATTTTTTGGGTGGTTTATCATTAATATATTTTATAAAATCTGGCATTCCACTAGTCCGTGGCTAGTGGAATACAAGATGTAAAGAACCACCGCATAATCAGATATTCCTAATCTCATCTTCTTAATATTCCTGTGAGAAGATGGGATCCTGAACATGCCTTATTTTTACTATGGCATGTTCAAGATATTTCATAGGAATATATCATGTCCATGGATGTATTCAAGATGACAAGTGGTTCTTCACAAGGGGAAATGTTAATAGAAAGCTGATTTGAACGTACGTTATCATTGTAACCTATCAACAATTTTATCAACAAACTTTGGGATAGGTACACCCAGTTTTCTTACGAATAATATGTCACTGGTTTTCATAGATCGAGTTATGATAGTAAGTAAAATATAAAATGTAGTGCTAATACTCATAACTAAGATAGCTTCAGTCCATACTTCCATTATCAGTATATTCTTCAGTGCAAAAATCAAAGATAGTGTAAAAG
>CAYMYT010000104.1:286-1740 GCA_964394755.1 uncultured archaeon | reverse complement strand
TGTTCAAGATCATCTGCAGAAACATATAATGTTTCTGAGATCACAAAGATCTTTAAAATATAAGATCTTTGATGATATCTTCCAACAAACCCACAACTTTAGTTGTGGGTATACAAGGAAGATCTGATATGACGATATTTTGGATTGTTTTAAAGCTGATTTCGAAATAGATATAGCTAAAATCGAGACTTGTGGAATACAGGAAAACGGGGAACTAGAGTGGTTTGTAGGCTATGATTTGTTAGAGTAAGAATCACAAGAAAAACATACACTAAAACTCCATTCCGCTATTATTCTGAATAAAACCCAGTTATCCAAACCACCAAAACCACTAAAACACCCTCACTACGTTCAATAGCCATAATAGCGGTTAGAATACATAAAAAAATAAATATTCATGGCCATAAATAGCTGTTACATAAGCAAGGTTGTGGCTCAAAGATATCGAAATCAGGGTGTATCAGGGGTCTACTACGGTTAAATTATGAAGTGGTAAAATGAGTAATATGGATAATAAACGTCTTAATTGGGATGAATACTTTTTAGAAATTATGGAAAGTGTTGGAAAAAGGGGTACTTGTGACCGTGGAATGAGTGGTTCCATTGCAGTCAAAAATAAACATATACTTGCAACAGGCTACGTAGGCTCACCATCAGGCCTACCTCACTGCAGCGAAGATGGCCATATGCTAGTAAATACAGAGTATTCTCAGGTTAAAGAAGATGGAACACTGACAGAGCACTGTGTACGCACAACACATGCTGAACAGAATGTAATATGTCAGGCTGCAAAATTCGGTATTTCTCTAGAAAATGCAACCCTATATACTAAAATGGAACCCTGTTTTATATGCGCAAAAATGATAATTAATGCTGGTATTAAGCGTGTTGTATGCCTGAAAAAGTATCAAGCAGCTGAAAACACACGAAAATTCTTTAAGCAGGCAGGCGTAGAGCTGGTAGTAATTAATAACGAAACAGAAAATTATAGTAATCAAAAGGTGAAATAATGCCAAAAAAGAGGCTTTCTGACATGGTATTTCAGCGAATTAGCCCGCCTGATGACAAGCCAGAGCTATCTGTAGAGGATATTGCTGACGTTCTTGTGCGTAGATTAGGCTTAAAACGCAAAGAGAGTAGGGCACAACACGCAGCACTGTTGCTAGAATTCATGAAATACAAAAAGGATAATATTCCTCTTAGTATAGAGCAAATATCAAAAATTCTAGGAATAAGTCAGTCGCAAACATACGAAGAATTGAGAAAGTGGCGCTCCCTCGGATTAGCTGAATTTGTTAAGATACCATCAGGCTACTCTTTCATAAAGGGCTATATGCTTACAGCACCTACATTTAACCGCCTCCTAGATCGTGTAGAAAGTGCAACTAAAGCATTCTTTCGTAAAACTAGGCGTATTGCCAAAGATTTTGATGATTTCCTCATGTCAGAATCAG
>CAYMYT010000104.1:0-276 GCA_964394755.1 uncultured archaeon | reverse complement strand
GAAATCGAGATTATATCAGAACCAAAACCTGAGGAATAGTATTTTCTATTTGTAATATTATTCAATTGTTCTTTTGGAAGCAAATCCCTTCTTTACAAAGAAGGTCTTTGCATGTCCCAAGAAACATGTGACTTTAAAGTATTATAATATTGCGATTAGCCAATAGTTCTTTGGAAGATCATAAGAGCTTTTCTTGAAAGAAAAGCTCTTATTTTTATGTGAGTGATGGCGCCCTCAACTACTATTCTACAAAACTTATATTTAAAAGTATATTAT
>CAYMYT010000103.1:0-1904 GCA_964394755.1 uncultured archaeon | reverse complement strand
GATGTTAAAAGCAATAACAAGACTAGGAACCTCATAATCTATATTTTCTACTGTTGTATTAAAGTGTTATTTCATACTTTAATTATGGAATTTATCAACCAGTATTTTATCGATCCCATATTACACAATACAGGTTACAATTTGGTTAACACCATAACATATGGTATTATACTCATTGTAATGATGTCGCTTATCTACAAATTTCTGAAAATCACGAAAATAAAGATTGATCAAAAATTCTTGGTTGCCATTATCCCCTATATTGCATTAGGTGCTATACTTAGTGCTATTGAGGATCTTATTGAGGCTAGTGGTGCTCTAAGTATAGGTCTCACTCTAGATGGAACAGTTCGCAGCATATTTCTGATAAGCCCAATAATATATTTTACAATTTTGTTTATAGCGCTTGCAGCACTTTTCGTATCGATTAAAATTGAGAAATATAGAAAATTTCCATATTATAAAAGCTGGTTTCTAATCGGCCTATTTCTATGCTTGATAGGACTTAGCCAAATGCGATTTGTTAACTACAGTGCAATGGGCCTTATGCTTCTACTAACAGCAATACCCACATTATTATTTTTTGCTGCTAAGTCTGTAACCATAAAAAAAATAAAGCTTTTCACCAACGAAAATATTGCTCTGCTGTCAATGCACCAATTCGATGCAGCTACTACATTTGTTGCCCTCTCATCCTTTACCAACGTTTCTTATTTCGAACAACACCTTGTAACTAGCTTTCTTATTGGTTTTGCAGGTCCTATAAGCCTTTTTCTATTAAAATTTGCTGTTGTCGCTGTTGTCCTTTATTACGTAGATAAAGAAGAAGATGCAGAGAAAAGAACTCTGATAAAGATTGTTATAGCAGTCCTTGGTTTTGGCCCTGGTTTAAGAAATTTCCTTAGAATAGCAATGGGTGTCTGATACTATAATATGTGCTAATTATGCCCCATCTGGTGGGATTAAGTAATTTTCTATTAATATATTTATATGCAGAATTCCGACTATGATATTAAAACTGTTGAGGATCTTAGAAATTACATACACGGCAAAAATCCGGCTAAACCAGATTCTACTTTTGAAAATCCAGTACCTGAAAAAGAAGCCACATATGATCGTAAATACATTTTAGGCCCAGTTGGATTATGCTTGTTTGCAATCGGTTTATATGTACATGCTAATTTTGCAGATGTAAAATCGTACTTATCTTCATTAGCAGGCCCATCATTCACAAAATTGGCTCATGCAGATCTTGTAAAGTACGGTTTTAAGGATGCAGTCAAAGGCGACATCGATGGAAAATATGGAAAAGAAATTCTAGCTCGAGTGCCAAATATAACATTTGACGAGACAACAGGAGAATTCACTATAGGCGAAGGAGATAAATATCAAGTTTATGATTCAGACGGAAAATTTCATCCAGAAGCGCAGGAAAAATTTGATAACCTAACAAGAAAAGTCGAAAACGCGATTTTATCAAGAGATAAATCAGAAATGAAGAAAATTGTAAATAGCAACGCAGAATTGGTAAATTATGCAATGGTTGCTGCACTTAGTGGTAATTTGAAGGGTGCAAAATTTAGCTATCCAGGAAGCGATAGTCCTGTATCTGCAGAAAAGCTCATAAGAACTCTTTATGCAACCAACCAAACTGAAAATATCCTTTCTTTTGTTGCAAATCCTGTAGGAACTGCAACAAAAAATATTGTAACAGGATTAGTATTAACATATATTGATCCTCTCAACTTGAAAGATCCTGCAAATATCATGCTTGATACTAGCGAAACATTTCATTATAACGACGGTGCAAAAATGTACAGGACTGATGAAGGACTGACTTTTATCAAAGGTAGTGAGAAATATGTCTACAATGAAAGTGAAAAGCAGTGGAGCAGGGAACCTAT
>CAYMYT010000102.1:1517-2093 GCA_964394755.1 uncultured archaeon | reverse complement strand
ATGAATAACGATGTCTTGGAGATAAAAGATAGTTAATTCGCAAGTACTGTTTAGTTGTGGGTATACAAGGAAGATCTGATTATGGAACTTGTAAAGGTACTAGAATCGCTTTTGGATTTGAAGCTATCAAGAGAACCTCAGGGGATGGTATTATACACAGACGAACCTAAAACCCCTGCTTATATCACACTACCAAATGACGAGGCATCAAAAAGATTTTTTATTGAAGGAGTTTATGGGCAAGGTTTAGTACAAATGCCACACTTGCAAAAATAAAGTCTTTGGGAGAGTATTACGAGAGATTGAGTATATATAATCCTGATGTCGAAAAATTTACAATATCGAAGTTTCAAGGCGACTTTGATTTGGCTTTGTTTAATTGTTATTCACAGGCACAATTAAGAAACCATAAAGAATTTCTTACTGAAGTGCGCAAAGCAGAATATCAAATGTGGCCAGTATCAGACTATTTTCAGAATAAAAGAGTTGAGTTGCCTGCTCAGCTGATTTTTTTGTCGGATAATTTCAATAATGAGATTGCTATAAGAAAAGAGAAAATAACGACTGGAACTGCAC
>CAYMYT010000102.1:0-1507 GCA_964394755.1 uncultured archaeon | reverse complement strand
ATAGAATATTTAAACCGCTACAAACTTGAACCTCATGTTTATGATGTGACATCAGATTTGGAAGTTCCTAGCATAATAACACTAACTTTGGATTACACAGGTATTGGACCAACTGTAAATATAGGTTCAAAATCTGATTTTTCCTATGAAAAAGCTATAATAGGATCAATATTCGAATCAATACAATGTAGGCGCACAACAAGATTTGTGATCGACTCACAAGCTAACTACAAATTTCCGACAGAAATAGAAATAGAATCGCTAGAAGAGCGTTATTTTTACTGGTATCCTAGAGAAAGAATAAGCGACTTATGCATTTGGTTAAAGGATACACCTAAAAAAGAATTTGAAAAGATCCGAGAAAAAGAACGGCCTCTAAATGAAGCTCTAGAGATTTTGAAAACAAAAGGTTACCACATATTTTCAGCTGATATTACACTTCCAGAATTGAGGAACAAAGGTTTCGAAGTAGTAAAAGTCTTAGTTCCAGAACTTCATCCACTTTTCCTGGATGAGGGTTGCAAAGCTCTATATAGTATTCATTTAGGAGAAATCAAGGAAGATGGTTCATTAAAACCACATCCCTTTGGTTGAGGTGTTGTTATAAAATGTTGGATGATACTAAAAAGTTTTATGAAAAAATAAAACTACATAGATTATTGGAAGTAGATAATAGTAATACACCAATCACATATGTTCATGTATTTCATAAGGAGTATTCAAGGCTCCCTTCTATAGAACTACCAAATGCATATAATTCTGAGAGTACACTGAAAGATCTACTGGAGAAGCGTGAATCTACACGTACGTTTTCTGAAGAACCTCTTGAACTCATTGAAATTGCTTGCATTTTGGGGTCGTGTAGAATTACAGATCCAAAAAGAAATCCAGAGAAGCGTACGTATCCTTCTGGCGGCGCACGGTTTCCTGTAGAACTCTATCTAATTTCATTCAATGTGAAGGATCTAGAACCAGGTGCATATCATTATAACACCAGAAGAGGGGCTCTGGAGAAGCTTTGGCAAAAGGATTTGAGTAACAAGCAAAGGGATCTAATCTCACCATATTTGGAAAATCCATCCGCCACTATCATATTCACATCCGTGATCTCAAGATCGGAGGTCAAGTATGGTACAAGAGCATATCCATTATCCCTCATAGAGGCAGGACATATGGGACAGAACATTCACCTTGCATGCGCTGAAATAGGAATTGGGTCCTGCTCTGTTAGCGGTTTCGTTGACGATACTGTTAAATCAATTCTTGATCTTACAGATGATGAGATTCCAATATATTCTATATCACTTGGCAAAAGAGATAAACATTAAAACAATATAGGATAGATTGACATGAATTAGATAAGATACCTAACAAGCATTATTTAGTATTCTTTTCTTGTTTGAAAGTAAGATAAGATATATAAACTCTTCTATAAAGACTAGTAAGATAATAAAGGTGAAAATATGGGATTACGTCCTGGACGATGTTACAAAAGATTGCAGAGGCC
>CAYMYT010000101.1:829-2141 GCA_964394755.1 uncultured archaeon | reverse complement strand
TACAGCAGCAAGTACAGCATTAACAGGTGTATTCAAATTTGGTGGTAAAATTTTAGCAGTTACTAAGTCTTTATTTGGGCGTATTGCAACAACTACTTTAGTTATTGGGACAACTTCATACGCTGCTGAAGAAGGTCTTACATTTTTCTTTGGCTCTTTCTTATCTCTAAAGAACTCTGATTTTTATCTTGCATCTCCTTGTAGTATTGATGAAATGACGATAGAAAAAGTTCCATGTAAAGATCTTGGATGCAGCAGATGGATAAAATACCCTATATACGAAATTAATGATAATTCAAATGTGGATAGTTATGGTTCCCGTTACCAATGCATCGAAAATATTGGGGAGTCTGGTTCAAGTACTGTTACAGCTCCACCAGGAGATTGTATAAAAATCAAAATAACTGATAGACCAAAAGATTTTTGTTGGACTCCTGATCCATCAAGAGATTTCAGTATACTAGATACTGATACAATAGGAATTGCAAAACTTCTTGGCTTCTTACCTGTACAGGATTCAACTCGGTATGCTAACGAAAATCAAGTAGAGGCGGTCATTCTGAAACCAACAAAGGAATCCAGAGCTTCACTTGATAGCATGCTTGGTTTCATAGGAGATTTTGTGGAAATTAAGAAATTTAGTGCATGGGCATGGCCTGGTTGATACTTAGAGATGATGATATGCGTGGTCAAGGAATGTTATTTATAATGACTGTTGTAACAGCAATAATACTTATACCAACAACAATTTCGACATTCATAAGCGTTTCAGAGGCTTTACGCGTATCTGCTATTCTGAATGCTAACCATGCTGTTGGCATTATAGATATTTTGCAGATTTCACCAGTTGAAACACATGTGACTTATAAGCTTCCAAAAGGCGATTGTGAACTCAAAGTAAGCAATTATATCCTAACATCAGAATGAGATTATAAAGAGCATAACTGTTCATGATTCAGAAAATATCAAGTGCGATCCTGAGGAAGAAAAAACTATTTACTTTAAGAGATGTACAGATGGGATAAAAATAGATGAAAATAGTGGATGCGAAATATGAAAACTATAACATTGGATGAGACTCTATTCAACATAATCAGCATAATTATAATAGTTACAATGATAATTGGACTTATCTATATTTCTCTGTCACGTAGACCAGAATTGCATATACGGTCACTTGAAACAACTAATATACACATTGCTGAGATGTTGATGAATTCTCCGATTACGGTAAGTAGTGGTGTTTTTGATAGGCAAGAGTTAGAGTCTTTATCGGCTTTTTCCTATAGCATAAATGAACCTTATGTAAGGC
>CAYMYT010000101.1:0-819 GCA_964394755.1 uncultured archaeon | reverse complement strand
ATACATGATGGTGATGCAGATCCAGTCAAATCAATGATATTGTGTGCAGAATGATAATTAGTTTAGATGGTATGAAAATGAAAGGACTAATGGAATTTACAGGGACTGTTTTTCTAACTATTTTTGTACTTGTGATTTTTGTTGCAGCTCTTATTGTGGTTACTTTAGGGAATAAAATCTCCTATAGTTATGATGTAATTCCTGCATATAGTAAACCTTATCATGTTGCACTTGCATTACTTGAGATTGAAATGCCTTCTGGCTCTGGCAGGACTTTTAGGGAGCATGTGACTGAGGTCAGTGCTGTTGGTATAGATAAAGCAAACTCTGTGGATATCCAAAGCTATGTACAAGACGTAATGGATGATTGGGACGTAGATTTCTTTACAATTTCAGTTGAAAAAGATGGTGAAAGAAAGTTTGAGATGCATTCATTTTCGAAGAAATGTGGCGCTTCGAATGATGGTCTTTGTACATTCAGAAGAAATACTAATGCACCATGCGGAATCGCTTCTCGTGAGGATACTAGTGGGATTAATGAATGTCCTATCTTTGAGCACTGTTGTATAGAGGATCCTAGTGCAGAAATTATCTCTAATAATGTTGTTATAGTTCCTCTGATTGAATGTGGCAAAAACTTCGAGGGCTTTTGTGATCAAATGTGTGGTAAGGCTAGATCTGCTATAGACGACAATGGTATCTGCGGAATTGGTTTATCATGCTGCACTCCTATTGACTACGCAATAGAATCTAAGAAGTCCGAGGGGCTTATATCAGCTGCAGAAATTCCTGTGTTTTGGAAAGACAGTGTAAGTGTAC
>CAYMYT010000100.1:298-2156 GCA_964394755.1 uncultured archaeon | reverse complement strand
GTTCCAACAGAATTCACAAGTGCTGTTTCTAATTCTAATTTCTGATATTTTGAAGGTGATGCTGGTGAAGCAAGATGGAACAAAAAGTCAACACTGTCATCAATATCGATTTTTTCGGTAATGTCATGCTTAATAAAAATAAAGTTTTTGTTCCCAATTAAATGAGCTATGTTTTTTTCGCTTCCTGTACTTAGATTATCTATACATATCACTCTGTAATTTTTCTTTAGGAGATCTTCACATAACCATGATCCGATGAATCCTGCACCACCTGTTATAAGACATGTTTTCATAATCTATCACTGTGGAGATATTATTGTTCCTTCATGAGCAAGAATATTGGCTCTTTCATAAGATTCTATCGTACTTATATCAATCCAGTAAGGTAGTTTTGTAATAAATCCTGAAAGTTTTCCTTCCTTTGCCAATTTAGGAAAAAGATAATTCTCCATTTTGTTTTTCTCTCTAGGAATCATATCAAAAACTTTACCAACATCAAGGATATAGTAACCTGCACTCGCAAGTTTCGATGGCACTACCCCAGTAGGTTTTTCTATAAATTCTTTTATCATGTCAAATCCGTCTATTTTGGTGGTTTTAACTACACCAAACCTATGGATTTCTTTTTCTGGTGGTTCGAAAAGTAGAACTGTGCATACTGTCCCTAATTTTTCTTTACATCTTTGATGGTAATCTATCATTTCTTTTAGGTTAAACATGGTGAGATTATCGCCATAGGCTACTATTACATCACCACTATGTATTCCAGCTTCTTCAAAAATATATCTAAGATCTCCTGCAGTTTCTTTTTGTTGTGTAGGAATAGTCCTAACATTTTTACAGCTAGAATTTTTGATATATGTGTCTATGCATATTCCATGTATATGTGAAATTACCCTTTCTTCGAAGCTGTCACCAACTGTACCTGGTATAGCAATTATTATATCTTCGAACTCACTAAAATTAGTTAAACTTCTTATGACTAAATCTATCATTGGCTTCCCTTTTATTGGAAGCAACGGTTTTGGTATTCCATAAGTTAAAGGTTTTAATCGGTCACCTTTGCCTGCAGCTAATATTACAGCTTTCACCAACAAACACCCTCAAAATTACTTACATTCCCCCTATCTAGTATCCTTCTTCCTTCTATTATAATTTTATTTTTCATAGCAGAAAAATCATTGTCAGTTAGTTTATTGAATTCAGGTAATTCAGTAAGGACTAGACATGCATCTGCACTATCCAAGGTTTCCTGAATATTTGAGCAATATACTAAATCCGGAAATATTTTTATCATGTTATTTTTTGCCTTCAGGTCGTAAGCAAATACATTTGCACCTTCTGATAATAGTGATTTTATCACATCAACTGATACAGCGTCCCTTACATCATCTGTTCCATCCTTGAATGCCATCCCCAATATAGCTATTTTCTTTCCCTTAATATCGATCTTAGACTTTAAGATATCTACAATTCGTTTTCTTTGCAATTCATTAACCTTTAACACTGCACTAAGTATGTGAGTGTCAACATCAAATTCTTTTGATTTCTCCACCAGAGCTTTCATATCTTTAGTAAAACAACTGCCACCAAAACCAGCGCCTGCACGAAGAAATTCCTTTCCTATTCTCTTATCATGCCCCATAGCATCAGCCACTTCGTAGACATCTATTCCAAGCTTCTTGCAGATGTTGCCTATTTCATTAATAAAGGATATTTTTGAGGCTAGAAATGCATTGCTCGCAAATTTAATCATTTCTGCTGTTCTGATATCAGTTCTTATTACAGGTGCCTTGAATTCTTTGTATAAATTTTGTAATATGGTGCCAGATTTTTCATCATATTCACCAATAACTAT
>CAYMYT010000100.1:0-288 GCA_964394755.1 uncultured archaeon | reverse complement strand
AAAATCTTCTATTGCCATACCTTCCCTTAAAAATTCAGGATTTACACAAACACCAAAATCTACACCAACCTTTTTCCCTGAGAATTCCTCCAATATGGGTATTACAATATTTTCTGTTGTTTCTGGTAATACAGTACTTTTTACTGATACCAGATGATAATCTTTGTCAATCAAAGCCTTTCCGATAGATTTTATGGATTCTTCCAGATATTTTGTATCCATTGATCCATCACCTTTAGATGGTGTGCCAACTGCTACAAAAGTAATGTCAGAGTTTTTGATTGCATA
>CAYMYT010000099.1:0-2179 GCA_964394755.1 uncultured archaeon | reverse complement strand
GTACGCTCGAGATACAGTCTAGATTATCTAAAGAAAATGGTGAAAGCACGCAAACTTGCAGATTTTGTAAATATGTCAATGTCTACAGACTATCCATTGAGAATGCAATTTGAGGTGCCTGGTAAAGCCCAACTTAGTTTTATACTCGCGCCTCGTGTTGACTAATTTTTGATCATATTGGATGCAATATAAATCTTTATATACAGAATCGCATAGATAAAACTATGAGACAACTAAAAACAAAGTTAGAAACAGCTCTACAAGAAAGAAAGATAAAGTCATCTACAGCTATATCTTTTGGACTTGTTGGTATCGTTGTTTTGGTTACACTTGTAGGATCATTTTCCGATGGTATAACAGGGAAATTTTCTGGTGGTCAACTAGATCAAGGAAATTTGTATGTTGTTACAGTTCCAGAAAAAGCACATGTTTACATGGATGATCAATATTTAGGTGTCACACCAGTAAGAATCACAGGTTTGAAGCCAGGCTATAATTCTGTTATAATCACTAAGCCAGGATATCTTGATTATAAAATAACAAAGTATGTTGAATCAAAAGGAACCACAACTATTGCTGTAAAAATGAAACCTCTTGACCAAGTCTGATTTTTAGTGGGTCAAATAGCACAAAAAATGACTATCAATAGTTAATAGAATTTACTGTCCCATTCTTTATCAGGTTTTGGTTTTAATTCGTCTTTTATTTTGTTTGCTATTGATGCTATAGGTTCTTTACTACCCGCCCTAACAACACTCTGTATAGATCTTCCGTTATCACCTGAGAAACGTGGGATAATATGTATATGCATGTGTTGCACTTCTTGGCCTGCAACTAAGCCATCATTTACACCTATATTGAAGCCTTGTGCTTGTACTGAGGCGCGAATAGCTGGTGCAAGTTTTTTCGCTTGTTTAAAGATCTCACTAATGTCACTATCGGACATATCCATCATTGAAGTATAGTGCTTCTTTGGTATCAAAAGAGTATGCCCAGGTGAGCATGGGTTTATATCTAAGAATGCAACCACATCTTGCGACTCATATACTTTATTAGATGGTATTTCACCCCTAACAATCTTACAAAAGATACACTCCATGAATAAGGATTGCGCAAAGGTTTTTATCCTTTTACAGAGAGCCAATTAAAAAATAAATGGCATAATAAAAACTATCGAAAATACCGATAGAAGGAGTATTATTGCAGAGATTATAAGTCTAGCTGTAGTACCATCAATGGTTTCTTTACAATAGGTGAAAATTGGTATTATAGGTAATAAATACACAATACCAAAAATATACAGAGAAATATCATCTATTCCTAAAAGAGGTAGAATTACGTAGAATACGTTAGTTATTAGGAAAAATACGTATGCAGCAAGTAAAACAATAAAATATCGTGGATAGCGGTTCCAATCAATGTGCATGCTATTAGTATGTTTTACTGACTATAAGTTTTTATCTGGAACATGGGACCAGGAGGATTTGAACCCCCATCATCGAGTTTCTTCAGATTTCATCGCTAATGCTCAAATCTCCAATTTTCTGGAGCCCGACATAATAGCCTGGTTATACTATGATCCCTTCTAACGCAAGATAAGATCACGTAAGTATAAATTTGAATTACTTTCAAGCTAATGGTGTGTTGTTCTAAGACAAGTAGATCGACAAACCCCAAATCAAAAGCTTTTTAAGCCTTTTCATTTTTCGAAAGCTTTTTATACCCTATATTCACATAAGAAAAGGTGAAACAAAAAATGAAAGGAAAAGCAGGAGAATGGGCATACCTCGCAGCTGTTGCGATTGCTGTGCTTGCTGGAATAGCAACCGGTGTCGGAATAACTGTGTCATTAGTTCCACTACTTTTGGTGGTACTAGGTATCGTAGTTGGACTGCTAAACATTACAGAGAAGGAAACGCAAAGCTTTCTGTTGAGCTCAGCTGCATTGCTGCTCGCAGGAACAGCAGGATTTATAACCATAGATAACGTTATCCCGTCTGTTGGTACAATGTTGGATGCAATAGTTAAAAATATTGGAATAATGGTTGCACCAGCTGCAGTAATAGTAGCAGTTAAGGCGATACAAGGTTTAGCGTCGAAGAAATAAATTTTTTATTTTTTCTTAATTTTTCTTTTTTATTTTATCTTTTATTTTATCTTATTACTTGTCGAAATATTG
>CAYMYT010000098.1:0-2182 GCA_964394755.1 uncultured archaeon | reverse complement strand
TTTCTGGATTTTAAAATCTAGCTTGGATTATTCATTACAAGAGTTAACAGAGCCCCGATTAGAAACCTTTAAATAGTTTACGATTTATATACAAAGGTTTAAATTACTATCTATTGACCATTCTAAAGTGATCAATAATAGATATTTAGTTGAAATATAGTGCGATGTGTGATTATAGATGCAAAAATGTCCTGAATGTGGGTCTACTCACTTTTACAGAGACCAAGAAAAGGCTGAAAAAACCTGTGCAAAGTGTGGACTTGTAATTGAAGAGTCAATGGTTGATACAGGCCAAGAATGGCGCGCTTTCGACCATGAACAAAAAGTAAGAAGAGCAAGAACAGGTGCACCACTTACACACAAAAGGCACGACAAAGGTCTTACCACAGAAATAGGTAAAGGCTCAACAGAACTTTTTAAAGTACCTGCCAAAAAAAGGAGTCAATATTTCAGGATAAGAAAATGGCAGAAAAGGCTTCTAACAAGTAAAGATAGAAATATGTCTTTTGCGCTTTCTGAATTACAAAGACTTATAAGCTTCCTAGGTTTACCAAAAACATTGCATGAAGAAGTTGCAATGCTCTACGAAAGAGCACTACAAAAAGGACTTGTAAGAGGTAGAAGCATCGAATCAATAATTGCTGCTCTTGTTTATTCTTTGTCAAGGGAATATGAAACCCCTAGAACACTTACAGAAATTTCACAGGCAAGTGGAATCGGTAAAAGAGAGTTGGGAAGAACATATAGATACATTTCCAGAAAACTCGATATAAGAATATTACCTGCAAAAGCTGAAAGTTATATACCTAGATTTAGTTCTATGCTTAAGCTTACAGATAAGACTCAGATGCATGCAATAAGGATACTTAGAGCTGCAAAAGAAAGGGATGTAATATCAGGTAAAGGTCCAACAGGATGCGCTGCAGCTGCAATATATATAGCCTCTGTTCTTGAAGGTGAAAGAAAGACGCAGAGAGAAGTTGCTGATGTTGTAGGTGTAACTGAAGTAACAATAAGAAACAGATACAAAGAAATGGCTGAAGCACTAGAAATAGAAGAAGAAGTTGAGAATAAAGCCAAAGAAATTGAAACTCAAGCATAAACTAAGTGAACGATTCTAGTATTTTTACGTTGTCGACAATACCATCGTGATCAAAGATGTCTTGTAGACATCTTTGTCATCTGAGAAACCTTCCAAGTTTCTCCAGATAATCTGAATCTATACCTTCAACAATTCTATTTTATGATTTGAATGATTCTAGTATTTTTATTTTATCAACAATGCCATCGTAATCCGAGTCTATACCTTGAACAATTCTATTTTCAATCCTGTCGTATCCAGATATAAAAGAAAGTATAGCAGCTCTTGTACCTGAGAAACGTTTTCCTGCCAGAACTATAATCTTTTTATCACTAGCTTTTGTTTTTGCAAAAGGATTTCTCGTAACTGTTATAAAACCACAATCATCGCCCTTATACACAGCCTTTGTTTTTGACGAGTATATGTTCTTTTTTTGATCGAATCTTATAGGAAGCACATTGTTAACACGACGTGTTATTCTATTAACAACAGTACCACCCACAATTATAAGATTATCTTTCAGATCTTCATTTGTTAGCTCGGTATCTAATTTTACACATGGTTTCGCATTAAAGAGCATTGTACCGATAAAAAGTGCTAGGTCAATCCCATAATACGCATCCCTGCTTCTTGCCCTGTCAGGACCATGAGGATCTGGACTACCTACAACTATCTTCGAATTTAACTCTCCATTCTGGATAAAAGGTTCAAATACAGGCTTCAGGTGATACGGTATCCTCTGTACAGAAGTAGGTTCAGATCCACAACGTACAAAAAAAGCCTTTGCAGTAGGAACATAGTACTTAGCAACAGCAGCCCTGTGATTCTCTCTCATCATCACTTTTATAAGCCCCATTTTTTCCATCGAACGTACATGATAGTATATACTAGGTTCAGGTACTCCAATTATACTAGCGAGCTCTTTTGGGTACAACGATTTTTTTGAAAGAGTAGAAAGAATTTTTTGTTGTATTGAAGAAATAATAATGCTTGATCCTTTTGTGTTGATTGGTTTTGCATCCATTACCAAAAGTTTTCCACCACGTTCTTCAACTAGGAACATATTATCACCATTCTATACTATCAATATTTTAATAATAT
>CAYMYT010000097.1:0-2194 GCA_964394755.1 uncultured archaeon | reverse complement strand
GGTATAGCAATGGTTTCTTTTGCATATAATTACAGCGAAGTTTACAAAACGAAAACATTGCATGGAATTATTTATGATTTTGGGAAAGAAAGCTCTACTTTTTCATACGGGAGTGATGATAAAAGTAAAAATAAATTATATAAGGAAGCAATCGGAGTGGAAACAGAGGAACCAGTACGTAATGTTAAAGTCAGACGATTTGACTTCACAGCATATGTTCCAGATGCCCTGGCTTTTACCAATGCTACAACAGAGATCGTATTGCTACCTTATGAAAAGATGCCTTATGGAATTGGTGATCATGTTCTTAGACATGAAAAGGAACATTTTTTTGACTTGGAACATAATGAGGACTATACAGATGCACGTGCAAAGGATAAATCCCGTGAATATCTAAGAAAGCAGATAGCTTTGTACTGATTAAAATTTGATAAATTGAATTCTTTTTAAGCATTTCGACTTTATCTTAGAAAGTGATTTAAAAATGAAAGAGATATACAAAGCGATTGGTATTGGTATTGCAACTATTCCATTATTTTTAGGTGGATGCCAAAAAGACGAAAGAGTGAAAGAGTACATAAAAATACAAGGAACTGTTTTTGATGAAAAATATTTTTCTGGATTAAGTAGAGCAGGTATACATCATCAATATAATATTTCTATAAAAAATAACGGTGATAGAAAGAACTTTCGAGTTCTTCCAGTTCCAGGAGTAAGTCTAGAAAGTATAGACTTGTTAGTAAAACAAGGAACCGAAATAGAATTTTTGATTGAGAAAGATTCCTATCAAGATATTGTATATGCAAACAAAATAAAAATTGTACAGTCGTCCAATCAGCTGGACTAATACTAGCAAAACCATCTTTGTTTTGCTATAAATCTTCTACATTTACTAAATTTATTATGAAAGTTTTTATCCAGAGTTATGGTTGCAGCAATAACCAGGCAGAAGGCCAGGCCATGCAAGCACTGCTTAGCAAAAATTACGAAATTGCTGTTAATGAAAGCGAAGCAGATATAATCGTGATGAATACCTGTGCTGTGAAGAATACAACAGAAAACAAAATTCTGCATAAAATTGATGTGCTCAGAAAGCAGAATAAGAAATTGGTGATTGCAGGTTGTATGCCTCATGCTGGCTATAATCGCATTAAGGGTATTGCTCCACTGCTTAGTACAAATCATATTGATAAAATAAATGAAGTAGTTGATGCAGCTTCTCAAGGCACCTATGTAGAATTTGTAGGCAAAAATAATCTGAATAAAGCAGTACTGCCAAGAATGTCAAGGATTCCAATTGATATTATTCCTATATCTAGTGGCTGTCTTAATTCATGCACATTCTGCGCAACAAAGCTTGCCAAAGGTAATCTTGTAAGCTATCCTGAAGACGCGATAGTTGAAGAAATAGCCAAAGGAAAAATAGGAAAAGGTGCAAAAGAATTCTGGCTAACATCACAGGATAATGGATGTTATGGTTTTGACGTTGGTAGTAATCTTGCAAGACTTACAAATAAAATTACTTCTAGCGTTGCAGGCAAATATTTTCTTAGAATAGGAATGGCTAATCCTCAGCATATCAAACGCATCTTGCCAGAACTTATTGAAGCATACAAAAACGAACACGTTTTCAAATTTATTCATGTGCCTGTGCAGTCAGGTAGTAATTCTATACTCAGGGCAATGCATCGTGGTCACAATTCTGAAGATTTCACCAAAATTGTAAATGCATTTCGCAATGAAATGCCTGAAATAAGTATATGGACCGACATGATAGTAGGATTTCCAGGTGAAAGAGAAGAAGATTTTGAAGCAAGCCTTTCTCTTATAAAAGAAACAAAACCTGATTACGTCAATGTATCTTCATATTCTTCCAGGCCAGGTACACCATCAGCAAAGCTAAAGCAGATCGCAACAGAAATAAAAAAAGACAGAACAACGCGTATGAGCGATCTTGTTCGTTCTACTGCACTTGAAAAAAATAATATGTGGATTGGTTGGCAGGGAGAAGCTATTGTAGACGAGCACAACAAAACATGGATAGCACGTAATTACTCTTATAAGCCTATAGCTGTCGAAGGAGACTATGAACTTGGCCAAATAATAAATGTAGAAATAGTAGATGCAAAACTTACTTGTCTTATAGGTAGAAATGTATAAATACATAGTACTACTAGTAATACAATGAAAACAC
>CAYMYT010000096.1:0-2237 GCA_964394755.1 uncultured archaeon | reverse complement strand
TTGACCACATTAAACCAGCCAAAAACGTTCTAGCTCATTGTGATATCCCATGTGGCATCTATGATCCTCATATGGCACAAATGGCAGCCCACACTGTCATACGTATGGTTGACCTAATAAATGAATTACCTCCTATTACACCTGATATTACACCTCAGCAGAGGCAGGATATAATACATAAACTAGCTCGTTATACTGCAATTAAAGAAGAGCATGCAGAAACGTGCAAACGCGAGATAAGGATACTATGGGGTGACTACTTCAAACCAGAACATGTTGAAAAGTACCCTGAATTACACAGTACTGTTTGGAATGTAATGAAACTTGGTTCAAAGGCAAGACAGAATATCAATAAAGAAGATGCGAAGCAGCTGCTTCAAACAGTTCAAAAGATAGCTGAAATATTTTGGAAAACAAAAGGCCTAGAACCAATAAGAGTAAAGGCTCCATATCCTTCGGGTGGGGATCTTGTGCTCTACAAATAAAAGTATAATCATATATGTCAATATTATCTCGTTTTCGTGTCACTGGGAAAAGTATGGAACCAGATTTCTATGAGGGCGACTATCTTCTAATAAGACCTTTAATAAAACCACAGATAGGTGACGTAGTTGTTATCAAGAATGAAAATAACCTTTTTTTGAAGAAGATATCAGATATCCGAACCTCCAATTATTTTGTTACCGGCAACCATCCAGACAGTATAGACAGCAAAACATTTGGTCCAATACAAAGAAATATGATCATTGGGAAAGTTTTGAAAAGAATTAGCAAGCTTTAAATATTATTGTCAACACAATTATTGTAATGACAATAATAAATAGATTCGTTAATCGTAAAAACGAGCTGGGTTTTCTTACAAAAGAGTACAAGAAGCAGGGTTTCAGATTCTTATCTATAACAGGCAGGAGACGCGTAGGAAAAACTGCTCTTGTGGAAAATTTTATTTTAGGAAAAGATGCACTATATTTGTTTGTACCCGACATAAATGATAAAGAGCTCAGACTGCTTTTTACAAAAAACCTTAGTGAAAAGTTTAAACTGAATTTTGTAGATCAGACATGGGATGAAATTTTTGATCAGATGCTAAGCATAGAGAAAAAGTGTATAATTGTAATTGATGAATTTCAGCGATTTCTGACTATAAACAAATCAGTACCTTCAATTCTTCAGAAATATATAGATAGACACCACCAGAAATCCAGAGTTTTCCTTATTACAATGGGATCGTCCATAGGGATGATGCACAGACTCTTTGAGTATACTGCACCTTTATATGGCAGGCGCACCGGTCAAATAGAATTGGAGCCTCTGAAATTTAGGCATTTACTTGAATGGTTTCCTTCTGTTCCTGCAGATAAAGTTGTTGAAATCTATGCTATATTTGGGGGTACACCAAAATATCTCCTGGAGGTGGATTCAAAAGACATAGTAGAGTGCTTGCAAGAAAGTATACTATCGAAAACAGGGATACTGTATAATGAACCTGAAATTCTTGCAAGAACAGAACTACCTGACCCTTCAACATACTTCAATATAATGAAGCTTATAGCCCAGGGTAAGACAAAGATGAATGAAATAGCTGATATGATAAGTATAAAGCAGACATCGCTTAGTTATTTTCTCAAAGTACTGGAAAAGGATATGGGATTCGTAAAGAAAGAAAGTCCTGTCACAGAACTTAAACCAAAAAGCAAAAAGACACTTTATTTCATAAACGATAATTTCATTAACTTCTGGTTCCGTTTCGTATATCCAAATATGTCTTATTTGGAAATAGAAAACTATAGTCCTGTAGTGGATAGTGTAAGAAAAAATATGGGAGCTTTTGTTGGAAAGGTTTTCGAAGATATTTGTAAAGAGTTTTTGATAGAAAATAAGAATATTCCTTTTAGCATTACGAATATAGGTAGATGGTGGAATAAGAACGAAGAAATAGATATAGTGGCGTTTAACAAAAAAACAAAAGAAATGCTTTTCTGTGAATGCAAGTGGAAAGATAATGTTGATCCTGACGCTACAATAAATGAACTAAAAAAGAGAGCAGATTATGTAGAACTTTTCAAAGAAGACCGCAAAGATTACTATGCTGTATTTGCAAAAAGCTTTAGCAAGAAAAGCAAAAGTAATGTTCTGCTATTTGATATGAAAGATATCATATCTTTCTTTAAATCTAACAAAGAAAAGATTTAAGACGGTTAGCTAGTAGGAATCCGGCTGCTTAGACGACTATAAAA
>CAYMYT010000095.1:0-2237 GCA_964394755.1 uncultured archaeon | reverse complement strand
GAATCAGATCTTCTTTGTATCCTACGACTAAAGTCGTAGGTTTGTGAGAAGATATCATCAAAGATCTTATATTTTAAAGATCTTTGTGATCTCAGAAACATTATATGTTTCTGCAGATGATCTAGAACACGCCCTTTGTACATACCGACTGAAGTCGGTAGTTTTGGGTGTGTTCCAGATAGCATCTTTGATCATTCACAGAAAGTCGGTAGTTTTGGGCATGTTCAAGATAATCAAATTTTAATTTCTATTTTCTTCAAATTTCCTGGTGACAGCTCTACCATTTCACCCTTCTCGAGTCCGTATAATTCAGCTATTTCCTTAGGAAGTGTTATTACTAAACTCTGTCCTACTGTTCTTATCTTTACCCTAATCCGGTTTTTTTCCAAGGCTTCCAGTTTGCTTATTTTGATAGAATCCTCTGGATGCACATATTCTTTCTTACATTTTCTGCAAATCCAACCTCTTACTTCATATTCCTTGTATTTTACAGTGCTTTTACTAGCCATAGAACTACATTCACAAGGAATTTCTTCCCATCTATTAATGTCCACCTGTTTTACCGACATGAATAATCCTCCAAAAAACACCTTCTTTCCATTCCACTAAAACTGCAACAACTCTTATTTCTTTATTTTTCTTGTAAAGGCATCTTTCGATTACACTCTTTCCTCTTTTGCTACTCGAACAGTCATATCCTTGTTCCAGCACTTCTTTTACTTGCCATAGATCTAAACCAATTTCATCCATTTCTCTCTGTGCGTCTTTCGTAGGGATGATACTGTTTCCTTCGAACGACGGATATTCATACATAGGATTCTAAGCTTATATATCTTTAATTAAATATTTAAAGATATTTTAGAATATCTTTACTATGTTTTCTTACCGGTGAAATTAGATTATTTTCTCGCCATCCTTTTTTCTGATATGTATCACGTTTGGAGGGCATCCATCAGCTGCCCTTTTGAATTCTTCAAATTGGCTTTCTGTAATATTTTTTTCGAAAAGGCCGGTTTCTGTATTCTGTGTAGAACCAATGAGTTCAGCTTTACCATCTTTTACAATTTTCCAATGGGAAGGGCTTACAGCTTCACATACACCTGCACCTATGCATCCTTTCCGATTGAAAGATACCGTATATGGCGTATCGACATTTTCAATGTTTTTTTGCTCAACAGGTTTTTTCTTGAAGAAATTGAATACCATTTATAAAATGGAATAAAAAAGTTTATATAGCCTACACTTTTTGGATTTCAACCCTCAACCCTTCTTAAAAGATTTCCAGGCGAGTATAACTGTAATCAGAATTATCAGACTCAATGCTACACCAAATACAGCTGTTAGACTTCTATCCAAAAAACTATAATTTACCAGTATTCCAAGCAAAGAGTCACCTATAGCTGCATAGCCAGCCCATCTCATTGAGTTCCAAAAACCATAGACTAAGAGCATACTAAGAATTATTGAAGTTAGGTAAAGCTGAAAACCTATATATGATGACTCGTAGCCTGCTAGAATGCTTGCAAAACTTAGTGATGCTAAATCTGCTGCAATCACAGTAGAAACTACATAGAATATTACCAGTACAACCATAATAGGTTCTTTTTTCATTTTGTCTTTTAGAGTATTATTCGATCTACTTTTTACTCTAACTTTTCTTTTTGATTTTGCCATATAATCACTATAGTAATCTATGTATTTACCCAGTATATATACTAAATACTACGGTGCAATTCTTTTGTTTGTCTCTGTATCAATAATAGCGATAACTTTTGGTGTACATGTTTTTGCTGCATTTATTACCAGATGTGGAGAATCAGTTTCAATAATTTTCTCGAAAATTCCTGGAACAATTTCTTTTCCATCTATTAGAATAGCTTTGAAATCATTATCGAGTGCAAAATTAAATGGGTCACTCAGAATGCAATGAGAACTTCCAATGCAGGCATTCCTATTGTATATTATCTTTAGTTTCATCACTTTTCTTTCTTCTACACCTGCATAGTGGGACATTATGAACATTTCTCCAAGAGTTTTAAATAATTATCTTATCTTCCAAGAAAATATAGAAAAACTGATTAAAAGGATACTGTAGATAAAATACGATGAGGAAAATAGAATGGCAGATGAACAATTATATTTTTTAGACCCATTCCAAAAAGGAATTTACTGCACTACATTAGACATGACTCTAGAAGATGTAACACCATACGATATTGATGATGTAGCAAATTTTA
>CAYMYT010000094.1:0-2238 GCA_964394755.1 uncultured archaeon | reverse complement strand
TATTCTGAAAAATATTCTTGAAGATACTGATACATACTCTCTCATAAAATCATCTCCGCCCTCAGAGTATTACCCAGAGGAAATACCTTCTACCAGTATAGCTGCAAAACTAAGCTCCAACATCTCCAATACAAGCAATCAAAGATGGAATCACCTACCTCTAACAGTTTACATAGACGATAGCTTCATAGTAGATAATCCAGGGTATTACAATGATTTTGTAGAAGCCCTACGTATTTGGGAATCTACAGGCGTTGTATCATTCTTAATAGTCAGAGAAAATAAAGCTGACATATCTGTTAAATGGGTTGCAACAATGCGAGAAGGTGCTACAGATGCATCAGGTGACACAAAAGTAGATTTTATTAGAACTGACAATTTTAGTATTATACAGCATGCAGAAATTGAAATGCTTACAAAAACTAAAGAGAGTTCTATTGCACTTACTAGCAAGGACATGACAAACCTTGCCCTACACGAAATTGGTCATGCAATTGGCTTAGATCACACTAACGACAAAGATGATGTGATGTACCCAAACCTGGAAGTACCATCCTCAAAAATATTATCTATACCCCGCGAAAAACTCGCAGAGCTTTATAGAGTGCCAGCTTTACCTGATTTCGTAATAACGGATGCTAATGCAACTAAAATTGTTATCAAGAGATTCCTAAAAGAATTCTATTTTCTTAATGTAAGTATGGAAATAAAGAATATTGGGCTTGTTGATGCTGATACAATTCTGGATATTAGTGCTGATATTCACCAATTACAATTAGAAAACCTTGCTAATTTGACAGCAGGGAGCAGAATTATACTTAGCTTTTCAAATCTAATGGTCCCAAATAATTTTAATACAATAGATCTATATCTGGATCCTCAAAATGATATCGAAGAGTTGAATGAAACGAATAACCACGTGAAGCTTGTTCTGTAATAATATAATGGGCACGACGGGAAGTCCGCAAATCCCTACTATAATATCGTGAAGCCATCTGTTTCTTGGGGTATATCAGGTCTTCCCTATATGTTTGTGGGAAGACATGATCTCGAACATTCTATAGAATGTTCAAGACAGAGACCTTCTTTTCTAAAGAAGGGATTTGTTTCGAACCCGCAACCTTCTGGTCCGAAGCATCGTCACCTGATTATCTATCAATCAGATTCAAACGCTCTATCCTGGTTGAGCCACGTGCCCTTTTGAATTGATTTGGATTACAAGATTTCTAGTCGTCCAATACTGACATTGGACTCCTACTAGCTAACCAAGTAGGATGTTTTGAATATTTACTCGGTTAGCTATAAGAAGCTCTTCACCTACGTGTTCAAGATAATCAAGTACCATTCAGCAGTTTGTAGATACCACCAGTTTGTTGAAGTGTAGAAGTAGACCTATTCATATTTCTTTCTGAATTTGTACTCTTCTCCTAATTCCTTGAGTAAATTGATCCTTTCAATTATAATCTTCTCAGAAGTTTTTATTACATTTTTTCTTACCATCTATTTCACCGTTTTATCCAACCATCTAGTAATCTTGTTTATGTTCATCTCTCCTTTTGATATTTTATGCAGTTTGGTCCATATATCTTTATCTGTTGTTTCTAATTTATTTCCGTTCAGCCTTAAAAATGTTTCAGCAGCAACTAACCCTGTTCTTTTATTCCCGTCTACGAATGGATGCTTTGCAATTATCCCGAACAATCAGATCTTCCTTGTATACCCACAACTAAAGTTGTGGGTTTGTTGGAAGATATGATCTTGAACACGTCCTTAATACATACCAACTAAAGTTGGTAGTTTTGGACGTGTTCCAGATAAAACTGCTGCCTTTCTATTCAAAATACTTGTAGTTTCCATTTGTGAAACTACAAAATCTAGATTTCCATAGTTTATGATACCATCATGACCACCTGATTGCTTTATTATTTGATTATGAATCTTTACGATCTCTTCTGTTTCCAAATAACTTACATCCATGAAAATATTCTTCATAAGTACTATAAAAAGTCTTTGAATATTATTTTTGCTCTTTCAAGATCTGTTTTATACGCTACATACCTATATTTTTTATTGTCTTTTGTGATGATTGATATCGTACCCAAGAATTTCTTGATTTTAACCTTTTCGATTTGGTCCCATCTCAGGAAGAAATTTACTTTGTTAATGTGAAGAACCACTGGTCAGAGACCAGTGGCATCTTGAAGTTGGTGAATGACACTGGTATTACGCAGTGGTTCT
>CAYMYT010000093.1:0-2250 GCA_964394755.1 uncultured archaeon | reverse complement strand
CTTCTTCTACGCTATGATTTGACATTAGAATTTTTAGATGGTGAGAAGTACGTACTTAAAGAAGGTGAGTTCTCGAAAGAGCCAATTAAAACCAAAATAAAGGCCCAGGATTGGGTACCAATAATAGACTGTGATAAAAAACCTAATAGTTTATACATATGGAACTTCAACGAGGTTAACATTGCATGTGTGAAAAAATACATATGGGGTTGTAATGCAGAGGAAAGTGGATTAGGTGCATTGCAGATATGGCGATGCAATGATCCAGGTGGATTTGGTGTCTATGAATCAGAAGAGGAATGTAGAAAAAACTGTCATCCAGATTACGACTGTGAAAAACTTGGAACTAGAAATAGGGTATCAGGGGAAATTATTGGAATTGATGCTGCTGTTGGATGTCTACAATGCAAAGATGATGGTTTCGTTACTATAAATGCAGGTGACCCTGCATGTCAATCTTCAATTGTCATAACTCCAATAGAACCTAGAATAATAATAGTTGATATTGACTTTGACAACCGATACTTTTCATCTTCCAAACTATTGGGTGAAAAAACTTTGACAGCCTACTATAGTAAGAAGGACAGGAAGCCTAGTTTGTGGCTCGCAGTATGCGAAGATGAAAAATGCAGCAGTATATCTAAGAAAGTAGTAGACGATCAGGGTGATGTTGGTGAATATCCATCTATTGCAATAAGAAATGGCTTGCCTGTAATAAGCTACTATGATGCTACGAACCAGGATCTTAAATTAGCTGTATGCAATGATATCAGCTGCTCACTGAGTACGGTAAGTATTATAGAAGACAAAGGGAATGTAGGCGCGTATTCGTCACTTGCGGTAGATAGTAATTTCATGATAATAGCTTATCAGGCTGATGATGGTGTTACTGACAAAATAAATATGACATTGTGTATGGATGAAAGATGTGCATCAAAAGAGACTAGAGTGGTCAGTGAAATTGGTGATGATCCGCGTTTTCCATCAATTGCTATTGGAAAAGATGGGCCTATGATAGCATACTACGACAAAAGTAATGGTGATCTAAAATTTGTTGCATGTCGTGATAGGGCTTGTACATCAAAATCAGTGGTAACGATTGATAGTGTAGGTGATGTAGGCATATTGCCTTCTATTGCGAGAGGAAAGGATGATTTTGCAAGAATAAGCTATTATGATAAAGGAAACACGGATCTCAAATTTGTACAATGTAAAAACGTAGTATGTGATTCGAATTTCATCTCAACAGTTGATTCTGCAGGAGATGTCGGAACTTACTCGTCTTTGGTTGTTGGAGAAGACGGCTTTAGTAAAATCAGCTATTATGATGCTACCAACAAAGATCTTAAATTTGCTCGCTGCCTAAACGACGATTGTTCACTCAGTGAGATAAATGTTGTGGATAAAGATGGGAATGTGGGTAGGTTCACATCACTTAATATCAAAGATAATATTCCTAGAATTACGTATTATAATGATGATAGTCCTATCGGATTGAAATACGCTTTATGTAAAAATCCTGACTGCACTTAACTTAGAAATCTCGAAATATACCACCCGCAAAAAAAGATTTTAATATTATGTCATGCAACTAGTTTCATGCGAGGAGTTTCTCTTACCATAGAAACAATAATAATTATAATACTTGCTATCTCGGTTCTTAGTGTAATGCTTCTATTTTTCAGGCAAACATTGGGTGATGCAAGTCCATATGTAAAAGCAATAAACGATAGAACAAAATTTTGCGGAAATTATCACACTCAGAGTAATTTCTGTCAAGATCATGATAAAGTCAAGAATGACATACTCAAAGGCATTCAACAAGCATGTGTTGATATAAATATTAAAGAATGTACTGGCTCTAGAGAAGGGACTCCTGCAAGTGAAGAATGTGTAAAAAGCTGCTGCGGCCAAATCGGTATATGTGGTTCTTAGCTTCGATTGCTCTTTTTGATAGCCATTAAAGCTTTTTCACTATTATAATTATGGACAATACAATGCTATTCGGAATATTATTTATTGTCCTAACTATGTGTGAAGACATAATTATATATCAGTCTAAAAAGTTATGTCTTACACTATAATCAGCATCAGAAAAGAGGTGAAACAGTAATGTCAGAAACGTTAGTAAGGCCAGTGAAGGGAAGAATGCCAAATAACACAGTTTTTATCGGAAAAAAACCTGTTATGGCATACGTCTTAGCTTGTATGACACAGTTCGGTGAAGGTCAGTCTGAACTGACCTTCACC
>CAYMYT010000092.1:0-2260 GCA_964394755.1 uncultured archaeon | reverse complement strand
GTTATTTCTAGTGAAAGTTATCTTGTAAACAAAGAATATGAGAAAGCTAATTTCGATTTTCTTGGTAGAGAGTTAACCAAAGATGAGATAAAAGAAAGCCGTGTATTAAGTTTTCTATATGATACGCTAAGAGATAGCCATAGGGTATATTCGCACCAAAGTAAAAGAAAGAAAAAGAAATTATAATCAGGCTTGTCAAGCATTTATAGTTCTGTAAAAAATAATATATTTGTGGTGCATTAGTAATGGATTTCAAATTTCCTGATGTAGGTGAAGGTATAGCAGAAGGTGAAATTGTAAAGTGGCATGTGAAAGAAGGCGATAAAGTAAAACAGGATCAGACTCTTGCTGAGATAGAGACTGATAAGGCAATAGTGCAGATGCCATCACCATGCGCTGGTTCTATACAGAAAATAATGCACAAAGAAGGTGATACAGTAAAAGTTGGAGAAGTACTTGTAAGCATATTGGAGGAAGGAGCACAGAAAGGGGCCACAGAAAAATCAGATGAAAAAGAAACAAAACCACTGCAAAAAGTAAGTCAACAACAAAAGTCTGTTTCCGTAGTTGGATATTTAGAGGAGGCATCTGATGATGATATTCAAAAGAATGTACCAACAGAACAAAAAGCACCTATGCAAACGTCATCAATCTCATTAACTTTGGCAACACCTGCTGTACGCAGATTAGGACGTGAGTTGAATGTTGATCTTGCTACTATCAAAGGTACTGGCCTTGAAGGTCGTGTAACAGAAGAAGACGTGCGTAGTGTTGGTAGTATCGGTAAAGAAAAGGAAAAAACAATCACAAAACGTGAATATGATCTATATGGTTATATCGAAAAAATTCCATTAAAGGGTGTACGCAAAGCAACAGCAATACGCATGGCGAAATCAAATCAAACAATACCTCATGTTACACATATAGATGAGGCAGATGTAACCCTTCTCGTAGAGCACCGTGAACGAGAAAAAAAAGCTGCTGAACAAAAAGGCGTTCACCTAACATATATGCCCTTTATTGTGAAAGCATGTATATCTGCACTGAAAGAGCACCCATTTTTGAATGGTAGTACTGATCATGAACACGAAGAAATAATTCTTAAGAAATACTATAATATCGGTATTGCGGTTGACACACCAGATGGGCTCATCGTGCCTGTGATAAAAGAGGCTGATGCGAAGAACATTATGCAGATTGCCAAAGAAATAGAGGAACTTGCTGAAAAAGCATCATCTCGGACTATAGATATAGCTGACCTAAAAGGAAATTCTTTTACCATTACAAATATAGGTGTGATAGGTGGCCTATACGCAACTCCAATAATAAATCAGCCTGATGTTGCCATTCTAGCTATAGGTAGAATATACATTAAGCCTGTATTCAGCGACAAAAAAATAGAGATGCGAAAAGTACTTCCGCTTTCTTTAAGCTTTGATCATCGAGTTCTAGACGGAGCTGAAGCAGCACGGTTCATGAATGATCTGAAGAAATATTTGGAAGATCCTGACTTAATCTTAATTTCTGATTAGCTATTGAATAAGATATTTTCACAAAAGACGTAGAAACATATTAAATGATTCTATTAAGAAGATATGATCGATATATTTTGCAATGAATCTCAATTGGTTTAGAAATAGAAATACAACAAAAATAAACAAACATATGAGCGTTGCAGAGATAGTTTCTAGTCAGCCTGGAGCAAACAAGATTATTAGAGAATATGGAATAAAATTTGTTGGGAAAAATGTGACACCGCTTGAAAGTCTTGAGCGCGCTGCACATGTAAATGACCTTAACGATGAAAAAATAAATGAAATGGTTAAAAAGATAAATGGTCTATCCACTCAAAATCTAAAACAAGATCATATGATATCTATTAGTGATGATGCAGCTCTAGAACTAAAAAAACTACTAGCTTCTAAAAAATCCAAAGGAATAAAATTCAGACTAGTTTCAAGCAGCTGTGAACTTTACACATATGACATGGATTTTGTAAGTAAGGCTACAAGTAATGAAATAGAATTAATTGAAAATGGCATCAAATTCTTCATAGAAAAAAAGACCATTGATATGATAAAAGGCACTAGAATAGAATACAATACCGATAGAAACGGTTTCGTCATAAATAATCCAAATCAGACACCAAAGTAGAATACACCAGAAATCCTAAAAAAACTACCACACAAAACCTACCTTTTTTAAAGCACCGTATACTTCTTCAGGGGTTATCTTAACCATTGTCCATGTGTAAGGAGCA
>CAYMYT010000091.1:0-2300 GCA_964394755.1 uncultured archaeon | reverse complement strand
CCAAGATTTTTTATTCTGCTATCTTTTCTTAATATTGGTATAAGGTGATTTACTTGCTTGGATGACATTCCATATACGAAGTGGCGTTCTGTGTGAATAGTTTTCTCTTTCAAGCGCATTCTAAGGAGCAGATTATCGATAGAACTATAATTAGGATTATCTAAAATAATTTTAAGATCTGTTTCATTGTCTACGATGAATGATCTTACACCTTTTTCAATCAAAATATCTATATCTTCAGTAAGCCAAGCATTGGCAAGAAAAAGTATTCTTGACTTATCTTTTATCATATCTATGTGATTTGGCGAGTGTACGGTAAACATCGCATCTGTATTTTCGAGCAAATGCACAGGAAACGGATTTGTTTTTACGCTATAAGATACTGTATCTGCAATATTTCTGATAGTTTTATACTGGTCAAGAAGTTTCCTTTTACTAAGAACAAATCTAGCATTCATTTCATATCACGCCTTTCTCTGATAGTGCTTCTAGTGCACCAGTCATAACAAGCGGAAACGTAATTGTAACATCACCTATAACAGTGGCAATATCAGAATTATCCTTTACTTTTCCCCAGCTCTTGGCCTCACGTGTGGTAGCGCCACTAAGGCTTCCTGAAAATTCGCGCGATGTAGTCATGTAAACAGCGTAATCTGCGCCACCATTTAACAAGCAAGATAATATAGCATAATGTTTTGAGACGCCACCACCTAATGCAATTATACCTTTTTTCTCATCCTGGCTCGTAAATAATAATATATTTGAAAAGTCTTTTACTACATCCACTATGAAATCAGGATGATCTTGCTGGAAAATGTATAGGTGAAAGCCGAGAGCGCCATCTGTAATAGCTGGGCAGAATATAGGCACATTGTTTCGAGCAGCCTGGAAAAGTATAGAATGTTTATCTTCTAATATGAAACCAATATCTTTTAACAGCTCGGAGACAGTCCATTTCTGTTGTTTCTTGTCTTCATAAAGCTTTTTTAATATACGACCTATAACATCTTCGAATTTCTCGTAACTTCTATTTGTTATGAATATATTTCCAACTCTGTTCGTTCCTTTTTCGTGTAATGCAAAATCATCCTCGTAAAAACTTCCTATTTCGAAATTTTCACCTACAGCTTTCATGATGTCTTCTTCTATACTGCCTGCTGTTGTAACGATGGCATCTACCATTTTGAGTTGTACTAACTGTGCAAAGAAGCCTCTCAGGCCTGATGTGGTCATATTTGATGTGAATGTAAGAAATATTTTCGCTCCAGTTTCTTTCATTTTTACAATGGTATCAGTAGCTTTACTTAGTTCAACACTCTGGAAGCCTATTGAACCTGAAGCTTTTACCATATCCTTTACAGATATTCCACGTTTCCACTCGAAATCTTTGACGTAATGCATAAGTATCAATTTTCTGATAAAATACAATGAATCAAATCTACAGTGATTCAAAGAAACTATCAATATGCTTTTTAGCACCTTCTAAATTTCCATATCTTGCAATTTTTAGGTTTGAATTTCCATTAATCATGGGAGATAACATTTTATATTTCTCATCATTACACAAACATAACATTCTTTTATTCATACTCTCAGCTATTCCAATTTCATATCCAACACCAAGAGATGGTGTAGAGACTTCTGCGATTAAGACGTCTGATTCTTTGAGCCATGATATATCACGACTATGAACTAATTCAGGTGGGCTATCTTCACCATATTCACTTAAATTTCTATCACCAAGGTGCTCTGTCAAAACTTGGCCATATTTACCAAGGTACTCTATTAACTGAAGATACAATTCTTTGTCATCTCTTCCACCTCGAACTGAACCAGCAAAATATATTTTCATAATGAATGATCAAAGATAATTATGCTTATATATCTAATATTTTTCTAATTTTTAGTGACCAAATGTTTGTCTTAGACATTAGAAAGATGCATAGTTTTTAGAGATACATCTAAGATCTAAAATATTCGGGGTCTGTGGAAAATTTCGATTTTTTTGGAACCTTCATATGTAGTTGCAAATTTTCCTAATCTTTTTACAATAGAATATGCTAATTCCGTTATCTTTAATTCAACTATTTTACTTGTTCTATAATCACTATTTTCTGGCAGGTATCTTAATTTTATTATACCTCTATTATCTACTAGCTCTAAATAAACTGATTTTCCTAGAGAAATATCGTCCCCAAAATTTTTTAGTTGAACATCAGTATATGGAGTCAAGTGTTTCTAACTTTTGGTTTTGTCGTAAAATTTAACATGATCACACAAATATAAAATCTAACATCATA
>CAYMYT010000090.1:0-2303 GCA_964394755.1 uncultured archaeon | reverse complement strand
CACTTAGAACGTATTGTAAAAAAGAATGGCACCCGTCCAGAAGGATTACAAAAAGAATTGATTCCTAAGGATCAAATTGGGATAATACAATACAATGGTTCACATTCTACTTTTGTTCCAAACGATTCTGATGCGGTAAGAAAAGTTTTTACCAATGTAGATAGAATATACGAAAGTATCTCTATGTTAGCTGATGGGGATCTGAAAGATATGATAGGGATTGATAAGATACTTTTTAGTATAGGTAAAGTCTATGAGAAAGAAATTCAGGAGTTATTAAGTACTGAATTAGAATTTTGAAGACAGATAATAGGCCTTTTACAGGACAAAGAGATTGTACATATGTATATCAGGGATAGAGTTTATGGAGATGTCCAAATTTCAGAACCTGTATTGATCGAAATTAGTGAAAGTTCGTCAATGCAACGATTGAAAGGCATCAACCAAGGTGGATATTCTCACCCATATTTTCCAAGCAGCTTGCGTTCTAGGTTTGAGCATTCAGTTGGAGTTTGTTCCATTTTAAAAAAATATGGCGCATCAATTGAAGAACAGATTGCGGGTCTTATTCATGATATTTCTCACTCAGCTTTTTCTCACTGTATTGATTATGTTTTAGATGCAGGCTCTGAGAAGGAGCACAATCTTCAAGACAATATTTTTACTGATTATGTCAAAAAATCAGAAATACCAGCTATATTGAATAAATATGGGTATGATCTGGATTACGTTCTTAATGATAAAAATTTTCCACTTAAAGAAAAAAATTTACCTGATTTATGTGCAGACAGAATTGATTATTTTTTAAGAGATTCTATAGTTTTTGGAGAAATAGAAAACGCAAATCGGTTTCTTAATAATCTCACAGTAGAAAATGAAAATTGGATTTTTAATAATTTTGAAACTGCAAAAGAATATGCAGAACTTTTTCTAAAGCTTAATAGGAATTACTATGCGGGTTTGTCTGCTGCTGTTATGCATCGTACAGTCGGAGACTATCTTCGCCATGCGCTTTCAAATGATTATATCTCTGAAATAGATCTATATACAAGTGATGGCATCGTTCTTTCGAAAATAGAAACGCATCATGAAAGTGATGACTTACTTAAATTCCTATTTGATAGAATGAACAATAAAATTGCTTTTAGAAACGATCCTAATGATTACGATGCCGAAGTTTTCTGTAAATCAAGAGCTGTTGATCCACTTTGCATAGAAAACGGAGAGATAAAAAAAGTTTCTGAAATTGATACTAGTTGGGATCCAATTGTGAAAGAAGAATTGAAACCGAAGCAATATTTCATAAAATTTGACAGCTGAAACTGTCAGATCACAGGCGTAGTCCAAAAACAAACGAATATAAGATTAATTCACTATTATTCTTAATGGTTTTCAAATGCGACATCTGCAATAGAGATTTCAATACAGAGCAGGGCCTTCAGCAGCATAATCAGGATAAGCATGGTACTAGTTCACATTCAATGAAGCATAATAAGAAAGAGGAGAAAGAAAATCGCAAAAAGGAGGAGCAAACAAAAATCAAGCGCAGTAAACTTTCAAAGAAAATGCTTACATACTTCGGAATTGCAGCAGCTGTGCTTATTGTAGGGTACTTCATTATTAACATAAAGCCTACTACTTCTACGAATAATATATATAATCTTACAGGCATACCACAGGGTTTTGTTCACTGGCACGCTGATGTTGATGTAGTAATATGCGGTGAAGATAAGAAGTTGCCTGAATCTGTTCGTGGAACACTGCTTGGTACACATAAATTGCATACACACAGCAACTCAGAGAATATCGGAAGTCTTCCTGGAAGTGATGGAAATGGTGTATTGCACAACGAGGGTTTTATTTTGCAAGGGCCTGCTGATCATACTCTAGAGGCATTCATGAGAAATATTATAGTCAGATTCAGTGAAACTCAGATAATGGACCGTTCGAATGGTATGCTTTGTGATAATAGCAATAATACAGGCAGCGTGAAAGTTTTTGTGAATGATAATATTCTGGAAAGTCCGCTCAATTATATTCCAAGAGACCAGGATTTCATAAAGATTGAGTTTGGGTAGATATTACTCTGTAAAGAAAATCATCAAAGGTTTTTAATAATCTATCTTAATCCTTATTATGTGACAAGACCATATTGTTCTTTGGAAGATAGTAAGAGCCTTTCTTCCAAGAAAGGATCTTACTCAACACCCTGAATAATTCTATCACACACGAAACTGCTCAATGCTTTAAAAGATCTGGATAAGATAATACTCTAGTATTATCGTGCTATAAAGATTCTAAAA
>CAYMYT010000089.1:612-2312 GCA_964394755.1 uncultured archaeon | reverse complement strand
TTTGAATTAGTAGTAGATTATATGTTAGGGGTAGTTAATTGATAATTACCAAAAAGAAATCTGATATTATTTGTGTATTTTATAAGACATTACAATTTCACTTTGATAGGCTTTGCAGCAAGTTTTATCATAAGAGCAGGTTTCTTATGTTTTTTTATTAGGATGGTATCACCTTCATTTATATTGACGGGCTTTTCATGGCGATCAGATACCACAAATCCCTTACCTCCAAGTATCTTCACTTCTATCTTTGATTTTTCATCTAGAATCATAGGCCCAATCTTTTTTGTTGGATTATTGAATGCAATACCAAGACCTTTTTTGAATGTACGACCTGTTATCGACCGAAAATAAGCAGTTGAGCCATAAGGAGTGGCAACAACAATACCATCACCAATAACGTAAGGCTTTACTAAATTACCATTTACGGTAACCTGCATACGAAGTGCACGAGCAGGTCTATAGTGAATATTTATTTCGTTGAGTCCTACAATAATCTTATTTTTTACATGTGCTTTTAGATTATTTTTTACACATGCTTCTACCTTAGTTTCAGATATTAGATTGAATTTTTTAGCCTTGAGAAATCTTAGGACTAGGTCAATGTCATGGTATTCACACTTTTGACATGTAGATGAATGTTTTATTAGAATTTTTGGTATGCCAGGATATAGCTCTTCACCATATAGAAGTGTGCCGTCACCGCCAAAGCATATAACTACAGCAGGATTTTTGCTTTTCTCCATTCCATATTTGCTTAATTTGCGCTCAATAATATATCTGGCCTTACCTACAACTGCGACTTTCATGTTAATCCCTATACCTATTCTATAATCACAGACTTATAATTAAAATACTGGTTTACTAGGTAGTTTCCTATCGAAAATACTAACGTATTGCAAAGAACTAGTAACATCTATGACATGAACGGCCGCCAACTAGTGAAGGTCTGCTATGAAGCTCATAGTTAGCATATATGTAAAATGGTCCATATTGAGAATCAGAGTAACGCATTATAGGCATTAAACCACTATCCAAGTAAGAAAAGTATGACGCGTCGTCTCCAAATATATTTTTAGCATCATCTTTTTTAGGGGAAGTCTTCTTTGGAAGGCCTGTTATATTATCATATTTTAAAACCCATCCATAATCTGGCAATTCCACACTACTTTTCTTACCACCTTCTGCTACCCACATACCATTTCTATCAACAAATTTTTCAGGTCTTTCTATCAGCATTTTACCATCCTGCAAAAAAGTTGAGGTCCATTCACCACGATCTGTTAAGGAAATGCTTTGCTTATAGCCTTGAGAACCCACGGAAAAAGCATGTCTTAGTTCTGCTAGTGTAGGTAATTTTATTTGATTATAATATTCAAAAGCAGATAGAGCGATATTTTCTTCATTCTTTCTATATTCAATATATTTGCCCAGATAAAACTTAGGTAAAACTAAATTTTTCCCATATCTCAAACCTGGAACATAAATATCATTTTTCTTTTTCATAAGTGACACTTGGAATCTTAGATTCAGTTTTTTATTCACATAAGAATAAAAGACTATCTTCCCACTTCTGTGCAGAAGAACTCACTGAGTTCTTGTTGTAAAGGCATTAAAAAGTTATTCGGTTAATGACCGAGTATGATAATTCAACCAATTAAAACTAATGTCTTTCAGGATGGTGACGACCTATTTGATTT
>CAYMYT010000089.1:0-602 GCA_964394755.1 uncultured archaeon | reverse complement strand
ACTTATTTGCCTTTATTACTCATTATTTTAAAAAAATTCCTGAGAAATCTATAGTTGTCATCACTTCTAAAATTGTTGCTCTTGCAGAAAGGCGGACAACTATTGCTCAGGATGCTAAGGCTAAAGAAAAACTGATACGAGCAGAAAGTGATTTTGCTATACCTAGTAAGTATGTTTGGGTTACCATCAAAGATGGCATGATTATGGCTTCTGCTGGAATTGACGAGTCAAACGGAAATGGTAGACTAATCCTTTTACCAAAAGATAGTTTCAAAACAGCTGCTTTTTTGCGCGAAAAATTAATACAAAAATACGGCATTAAAGATCTAGGCGTTTTGATTACTGACAGTCGAACTACTCCGCTTCGTGCTGGTGTAACTGCTGTTGCTCTTGGTTATGCGGGTTTTCGTGGCCTTAAAGACTATCGTGGTATGCCAGATATCTTCGGAAGAAAATTCAAATTCTCTACTACAAATGTTGCAGACAGTCTTGCAACAGCAGCAGTTTTTCTAATGGGCGAATGAAACGAACAACAACCTTTGGCAATTATTAAAAATGTACCAATTGAATTTTGTGATGAGATTAACCGTAATGAATTACTT
>CAYMYT010000088.1:1060-2313 GCA_964394755.1 uncultured archaeon | reverse complement strand
AACAGCTTCCTTTATTCCAGCACCATAGCCTTTCGATTTCTGTGTAATTACTCTAAATCCTTTTTTCTTACAATATTCAACAGTACCGTCAGTAGAATTTGCATCTATTACTATTATTTCGTCAACCCAAGACTTATCTATTTTTGGTAATATTACCAAAAGTGCCTCTATTTCGTTGTACGTTGGTAAAATTAGAGTAGATTTCATAAACAATCGATTAAAACGTATTTAATGTTTTTAGTAACTTATTTACTTTATACTTTCAAAGAGAAAGTTCTTAAGAGAAAGATGTATTCTATGGATCAAAAATCTAGTGAGAGTTCGATAGTAGTATGCATGATTACAAGATACAGGCAATGTAATCCTGATGAAGAATTTAGAAAAAAGCTTGCTATCTGCACTATTAAGGAAGCTAAGAAGCTTGGCTATGCAGTCATTGTTATTGATGATGGCTCTGATAAGCTGTTTGTAGATACTATTCTAGCAGAAGGCGTTGAAGTTTTTCCCAATAAAGGTAGCACTTATGGAAGTGGGCGCAAAGAGGCAATAAGTGCTGGATTCGATACTGACAAGCATGTTGTTGCAATAATCGAACCTGAGAAATTCAGCTTCGTAAAGAATATTGCTGCTTCTGCAAAGCCTATATTGGACGGTAAAGCTGACATAGTTATACCAAAGCGTCTTAGCCTAAAATCATATCCAGTAATGCAACAACATAGTGAATCATTTGTAAATATAATATGGAAAAAGCTAACAGGCCTGGATTTGGACATAATGTTCGGTCCTCAAATGATAAGTCATGACGCATGTAAATTTTACACAAGTTATGATGGTAAATATGGTGACAAATGGGATGCTTTAATTATACCTATTATAAAGGCGATTAAAGATGGTATGCGTTGTATAAGCAGTGATGTGGACTTTGAATATCCAACAGAACAGAAAGACTTTGAAGATGCACACTTCATGTTTGCGATGAAAAGACTTGAACAAGCTTACAATATTGGGACAGCTATTGAAAAATGTTGGAAGGAGTGAAAAATAGTATGGTTTCATTTTATTCAGAGAAGAGAGTATTAGTTACAGGTGGTGCTGGCTTCATAGGCAGCCATTTAGTAGACCAGATAGTTGCCTGGGGAGCAGATGTAACTGTGCCTGTACGTGTTTCGACAAATCTACAGAATTTATTACACAATAAAAATTCTATATCTATTGTGAAAGCTGATCTCTCTAATGCTGAAGATTGTAGAAGT
>CAYMYT010000088.1:0-1050 GCA_964394755.1 uncultured archaeon | reverse complement strand
TAGAAGTGTAGTAAAAGACCAGGATATAGTGCTTCACCTAGCAGTAAAACAAGGTGGTTTAGGATATAGTATAAAAAATCAATCTGTAATGTTCAGGGAGAATATGCTCAGCTTTCTTAACGTAATAGAAGCTGCACGACTTGAAAATGTGGAGCGAATGCTAACAACAAGTAGTGCATGTGTCTATCCAAGATTTTGCACAATACCTACTCCTGAAACTGAAGGCTTTCTGGATGAGCCTGAACCAACAAATTCAGGATATGGTTGGTCAAAACGCATGGCTGAAAAGATGTCACAGTGGTATGTCGAACAGTATGGTATGAAAATAGCGATAGCCAGACCATACAATGCATATGGTCCTCGTGATAATTTTGATCTTGAAACATCTCATGTAATACCAGCTTTGATAAGAAGAATCATGGAAGGAGAGGATCCTGTTCTTGTGTGGGGAAGTGGAAAACAAAGCCGTGCTTTTCTATACGTAACAGATTTCGCACGCGGTCTGTTAGAAGTAACAGAGAAGTATCCTGTTGGAGACCCTATAAACATAGGAACAGATGAAGAAGTAACCGTTGGAAAGCTTGTTTCTGATATATGTAGAATTGCAGGCAAACAACCTAAAATTGTATTTGATACCACAAAACCGGAGGGCCAACCACGTAGAAATTGTGATACTAGAAAGGCAAAAGAAAAAGTAGGGTACACAGCCCAATTAAGCCTTGAAGAAGGTCTTACTAAAACAATTCAATGGTACAGAGAGAACATAACATGAACATATTAGTAACCACATGTGGTGGTGTCATAAAAGGTATAAAAAGTTGGACCGAGTATGCCCTATCTAAGGAACTAATTAGAAGAGGGCATGATGTCACTGTGTTAACATCTTCCACAGTAAAGAAGGTTCATCCTGAAGCAAAAAATAAGGAAATGATAGATGGTATAAATGTAATTCGTTTCAATCCAGTACTGCCATCATCTTTAATCTACATGTTAAGAAATGAATGGGATGTGATCAATGCACATTTTCCAGGACATACAGCTTCTATATCA
>CAYMYT010000087.1:0-2516 GCA_964394755.1 uncultured archaeon | reverse complement strand
CTTTCATAGTTTCGGATAATGTTGTAAAGGTTGGGGATTTTGTAGAACTCGATCCTAATATGAGAGGCTTTGTACAGGAAATAGGTTGGAGAAGTACAAAGATAAAGACACTAAGAAACAATACCATAATAGTACCGAATTCTAAACTCGCTAACAACATAATAACAAATTATAATTCTCCTATGGAAGAGATGTCAGTGATATTTAATATGGGTGTTGCATACAATTCTAATTTAGATCAGGTGGAAAAGGTTACCATAGAAGTTGCGAAAAACATTTTGGAAACTGTTAGGGGCGGTGACAAGAATTTCCAGCCGTATATACGCTATAATAAATTTGATGATTCTAACATAAACTTTTCGGTTATCCTTGGTGTGAAAACTTTCGATGACCAATGGTTTGTAATACATGAATTTATGAAAGCTCTGAAAAAGAGATATGATAAAGAAGGAATAGGAATATCATCACCTATTAGAAAGATTGTGAAAGACTGAGTTTTATCTGGATAATTATAATTAGATCATATACTATGTAAATTATTAGATAATATACTATGTAAAAATAGACTCTACTTCTTTGCAACATCCTTTTCCTGTACAAGAACAGCGCTTATTACTCCATTCTGGCCAGGCCTACTTGTAACCTTTACAAGCCCTATCTCAGTTTTTATTAGAGCACCTTTTGTTATTACGCCCATTCTAGTATACTGAGCATTAGCACGGTTTTCGATAACAGAAACAATATTTGTTTTTTGTGCTTTGGAACCTGTACTTACTATAACTTTGTCAGCAATAAGACATATTTCTTTCTTGTTACCACCTAGTGTCCTAAGTGTTTTCTTACGAGATTGTTCCTTTTCAAACATAGTTGGTAGAAAATCCCTACACCTCATATATCTCTTTTTTTTCGACATTTCCTTGCGTATACCGCCTGATACATTTCTATGAGACTCCTTTTTCCAAAGCATATGAATATTTAAGTATAAAGGATTTATAAAGGTATATCTTAGAAGCTAAGACAGATGAATTAAGAAACCTCTTATAGGTTTCTACAATAATATTTGTGAGAATATGGAAAGACCAATAGATGTATTAAATGACGCGAAGGGTAAACGTGTTCTGGTAAAACTGAAAAAAGGTATAGAAATATCAGGGATACTTCAGGCGCTTGATCTCCATTTAAACATGTGGCTAGAAAATGCTGAGCAAATAACAGAAGATAATAAAATAAAGCTTGGTACACTTCTGGTTCGTGGAGACAATGTGATATACGTTTCTCCTGAAAAGTCATAGTAGAATAGAACATTATCTAGATTGACACGTGACTTTCTTAGGATAGTCCTTCGATGAGGATAGTGAAGAGATTATGAAAGGAACACCAAGCTTTGGAAAGCATAACAAGAATACCCATATAAGATGTAAGAGATGTGGTAGACATAGTTATCATATTAGACTTAGCAAGTGCAGTGCATGTGGATACCCAAGGCAAAAGATTAGGCAAGAAAGTTGGAGATGGAAAACTTTCAATAGGACATGTCGTAGAAAATTGAAACCGAGAAATATGAAGCCTAAGACTGCACGATTAGGAAGATTTGTAAAAACGAAATAGTGTTATTATTCAGATAATCATAACTCATGATGAGCGAAGCAGAAATTCTTAAGAAGACTGAAGAATACATAAAAAACAGGTTATCCGGTGAAGGTTCTGGCCATGATTGGTGGCATGTCTATCGTGTTTGGAAAAATGCAATCTATATCGGCAAGTATGAAGATGTTGATCTATTTGTAGTTCAACTTGGAGCTCTACTGCATGATATTTCTGACTGGAAATTCAATGATGGAGACGATAATGTCGGTCCAAAAGCAGCAAGAGAGTGGCTTGAAAAACTAGAAGTTGAAGAAGGGGTTATTTCTCATGTTTGTAAAATAATAAAGGAAATATCTTTCAAGGGTGCTGGTGTTAAAACACCTATGAGCACCATAGAAGGAATGGTTGTTCAAGATGCAGATAGACTGGATGCAATTGGTGCAATTGGTATAGCCAGAACATTTGCTTATGGTGGGCACAAAGGCAGAGAAATATGGAATCCAAATATTGGGCCAGAGTTGCATGATTCCTTTGAGAAATATAGAAATAGTACAGGGCCAACAATAAATCACTTTTATGAGAAATTGCTTCTTCTTAAGGAACTTATGAATACTAATAGTGCAAAAAAGATAGCAGAAAATAGGCATAAATTCATGGAACAATTCTTAGATAGATTCTATAAAGAATGGGAATGTAAAGATTCTGATTAAATATGTGTTAATATTATCAACGTAATTATAATTCATGGCACTGGTGGAAATGCAAACGGAAATTGGTTTCCTTGGTTGAGATCTGAACTCGAAAAATTAAATTGCAGAGTTTTTGTACTCAGATTTCCTACTCCTGAGAATCAGAATCTTGAAATCTTGCATTCCACTAGTATGTGACTAGTGGTGGAATGCGAGATGTAAAGAACCACTGCGTAATAC
>CAYMYT010000086.1:0-2566 GCA_964394755.1 uncultured archaeon | reverse complement strand
ATTCATTTGTATACTTAGCATAATCTAATATTCCAACCTCCACTGACGATGGATCTCCAAATTCATAAATAGTACCACCGCCGCTACTTCCCCCACATATATTTTCAATAGCAATTAATCTATCGTGTCCTATATCATAGCCAAAAATAAAAGCGTCACAGCCTGCTCCAGCTGAATTAATATCAACTACATATGCTTTTTCGTCCAGTCGTAATATTAATATAGAGTGATTTTCATATTTAGGAATATTCATTTTAGAAAGTTCATTAAATCTAAGTCTAAGTCCAAATTTAGAATGTATAGATTCTTTATCAGAAGCAACATAACTTTGATCTACAGCATTTTTCCACTCATCATACAACTTACCAGCTTTGACAACACACATACGTTTCATGGCACTGTCAAATTCATCATCTTTATCATCATTCTCTTTTTTACGTATGCTATTATTAAATATATTATCAGTGGTCCACCCATCTCGTTGCCATTCATATATTTTTGATTCCCATTTACCCTTTTCGTCTTTATTTTTTACAAGAATCTCATAAATACCATTCTTATCAATATCTTTCATTTTGAAGTCTGTTGCACTCAGTGAAACCTGTTTTTTACCATCACTTTCTATCTCCAACAAACGCCCATTTTCTGTACCGTATATTATTACATGGTCATCTGTGCCATCACCATTGATATCTTTCTTATAAACTTTCTCAGCACCAGAAAATTTTTTAAGAAGTTTTTCCTGTGATGTTGACTCTTTAGAATATGCTATGGTAGGCACAGTAAGCGCGCATAAAGCCAGAGCTGCAGCTACATACGGTCTTAAAACATCCCACATATTCCCACGTTGCATAATTTGCGTTCTTAGAAATGCTTTAATGCTTATTTCTTGCATTTCTATAATAGAGAATAAAGATATGATATTATTTCACTATACTAACAGGAACAGTTCTCCTTGTTTCATACCTATACTGTATTTCTGAAGTGATGAGTGCATTCTTTAGGTACTCTTCACCTTCAGGCAGATCTATTTCACATGTCAACCTAGGAAAACTTTTACCCAATGCTCCAGCTTTCAACGGTTCAAACGGATCGCATTTTATTATATCTGGATTAGACCTGATATTAAATTTGTCTTGTGTAATATCATTGATAAAACCATTTCCAACATTTCTCAGAGTAAAGTGTACATAGTATTTTTTACCAGGACGTATTATCAGCGGAGGATTTTCACTGAATTCTATTTCAAGTTCTATGTTTTCATCCCTATGCAAATATTTTCTAGGTTCTGCATCAAAAGTACCAACAAGCTTTTCCCTCTTATAGAATGTTTCTGTCATTATACCGAAAAGATGTGCTGCATTCAATGTACCGCTAAATGTAGTACGTACATTTATGTCAGTTGTAAATGCATTGTTCGTTTGTGGTGCACGAAGATTACAATGAATGCTTGCGCTCTGACCTGGAACAAATGTTAAATAGTTTGCGCTCTTCTCAGCAGGACAATCAGTTTTTATCATAGCACCGGTATCAAATACATCTACTTCAATATCTTGATAGCTCTTTACATCTTCATTTTTAATGTCAACAAAAAGTGTTGTATCTGTTCCTGGAAAAACTTTATCTGGATCTACAGAAGCCTCTATAATAAGACCATTTTTTGATAGTATATTATTATTGACACATGCTGTTGTTAAGATCAACGGTATTAGAATAAAGATAATAGAACGCATTGCCTATCCTCCTAGATTTCTCAAAGGCTGTATGGTAAGGCTAAAGGAGTTTCGCAGTTCATAGGTATATTTTACAACAGCTGAAATAATATCATATGTTTTGAACGGCACATCAATATTATCAGATGATATACTGTAAAGCAAAGGAATTGATTCATCACGATAAATCTCTATTACATCTTTTTTACTGTTTTGCCACTGATTTGTTAGTTTTAAACCACCATCTCCTATTAGGATATTGCCATAACTATCGATCTTTACTGCATACTCATTTTCTTTGTCTGGATTAAGACCAACTTTAAAATCATTTGCGCTTATAGTTTGTTTTTCTAAATTTCCACTCCCTCTATCACTCACCACAAAAACCAAGGAAAACTTCTGATTTTCAATCAAATAAGGCGATTTTAGTTCTGGAGTAATTTGAATGGGCCCCTCACCTATAAATGTCTGAACTTCAACAGATGTTTTATCGCCTGCTTTCTGCCTTGAACGTATTTCATCAAGATCTACAACAGGCACCCTATAGAGAGTATTCGCACTGAAATCATACAAAACTTTGAAATTTATAGATAGATCTGTTTTCAATCCAGCAATCTCATTATTTGACGGTGCTTTTAGTTCAAAAACAATAAGTTTTTGCTCGCCTGGAAGTAAACTGCAAGGATTATCATCACTGCATTGACTAGCACATGCAGCTTTACTCTGGTTGCATTTTATATCTTTTTTGTTCTTTATTAATGGTGCATCAAAAATATCCACTATAATATTATCAACAGTACTAGTATCACCTTGATTTTCTATAATAAATGATAGATCAAATTCCTGTTCTGGTA
>CAYMYT010000085.1:0-2568 GCA_964394755.1 uncultured archaeon | reverse complement strand
TAGTCGTAGGATACAAAGAAGATCTGATTCCACTTAAAATCCTTCGTAAAATCTACGATAAATGTGATGTCCATATTTAGCAAAATATTCAAAATAGCCGGTATACCATTGGTTAAGCGATATTCCTGCTCTCTCTGATTGTTCTATATCATTCCAATTTTCTATTCCGCCTGTTCTTATTATATGGAATTCTTGCGATGGCCCGCCTTTCTTAAGATATTCAACTGCACGACTAGATAATTCCAATGATGATTCTTTAAGTGGTCTGCCGCTTACACCACCTCCAAATGTCTTAGTAAAAAAATCGTATAATTTTCTTTCACTAGGATCTATCATCTCTCTTTTTTTATCGTAAGCAGTCGATGTATTGCCAAAGTTGACGCCATCATATCCTAATTCAAATAATGTATCTAGAAGATATGGTATTTGTTCAACTTCAGTATCATTAGAAAATTTCACAACAACAGGAATTTGTCTTTTTTTATTATATAGAGATCTGTGATCTAAAAATTTCTCTTTTATGTATTTCAGTCTATTTGCCATATCATTGTCTTGCGGTTTTCCGTGAGCAGTGTTTGGACAGCTCTCATTAATTTCTAAGAAATCGATGCCTTCTAGCTCATATAGCTGCATTCCACCAATGAGATAATTCAATTTTTCTTCTCCCTGAAAGCCTGGATAACCCATTACACTCCAAGCAACAGGAATATTAGATGCTGTCCTAAGTAGTCTAGCTCTATCAGAATTTACTTTATCCCCATCATTTGGTAAACCCAGACAATTTGATGCTGCATGCGATTTTGGATACGGTACAAAAGGAAGACATATGCCATTTCGTAGATATTCTGATTTTTCCTTTTCATCTTTGATTTCAGAGAGCCTTATAATACGATCTTTTCCATTTACAATTCCTACATTGCCTAACCACGGATTCCACGTTCCTGTTCCGCCGATATCAGATCTTCCTTGTATACCCACAACTAAAGTTGTGGGTTTGTGGGAAGATATGATCCCGAACACGTCCTTAATACATACCAACTAAAGTTGGTAGTTTTGGACGTGTTCAAGATAAGCTCCAGCACCCTGCTTCGCAACTATTTCATAGCATTCTCCATTCTTGAACATTCCAGCAGCATTCATGATAGGAGAACGAAAGCGAATACCCCATAATTCTTTGCTTAGACTTTCATGTGGGACATAACTTTCAGCTTCAGACGGCACATCTTCCTTTAATTTTTCTAGAAAAGACAAACGTCCAGAAGAATAGGTTGAAACCACCAATTTCGGACCCAATTTAGTTATAAGTGAACGAACTTTACTTTCCAAATATGCTATATTTGTTGCTTTCATATTATTCTACCGATGTAACTCTTTAGCCATTTCTTTGTCAGATCTTCCTTATATCTTGTATCGGAAGATGCGATCTTGAACAAGTCCTTAATATATTTTATTGAAGAACATGTTCCAAATATGGATCAAACTGGTAGTCTGATCTTCTATCTCTTGTGGTGCGATTACTTCTGGGAATATCCAGTCCAAATCTTCGTGCAGCGTTTGAAAAGGTTAAATCTCTTATCTGCTTATCAGAAAAATCATGTTTTCGTAAATACTCTTCGAAAATAGGCCACCACGCAATTCCTGGAATCCCTGATTTGTAAGGATCTCCAATTTTTTTCTCTATAGAATGTGGAGCATGATCTGTTTCAATCCAATCGATTTTTCCATCTTTGAGATATTGAAATATTTTATTTCTGGAATCTGGTTCTCTCAATGGCGGATTCATTTTCCAAAGAATTCCATTATCATCATTCATTTTACTCCAATTGTAGATAAAATGATGAGGACAAATGGCAGATGATACATCAACACCATTGTTTTTTGCTTCAACTACTAAATCAACAGCTTTTGGTGACGATATATGAGCAATATGCAATTTGCCTTTAAAATCAGTTTCTTTTACTAATCTTAGTTGATCTGCTACAGATTTAACCTCTGCATTTTCAGGACGAGCATAGCAATGAGTTATTGGATGTTCGTGGTTCCAAATTTCTGGGTGAAGACTAGATTCTTTTTCACAATGCACAACAATAATGCCGTCATAGCCCTGTTTCTCCAGTGTTGTATAAACTGTTCGTTGGCCATACTCAGTAATAACTCCCAAATTTCCTACCGAATGTCCTGCGTACAGTTTCATTCCTATAACTTGCTTATATTCTCTGCAAACATCAACCGCTCTTTTTATTTGCTCGCTGTTATCAGTAAGCCCCATGTAAACACCATAAAATACACCTGAAACATTTGCACCTTTTGCAATTTTTAATCTAGTTAAAGCAATGTCTTTTGTTGTAATGGGAGGGTTTGTATTAGGCATATCGAATACTGCATCTACACCAGAATCATAAGCAACTTCTAATCCATGCTTTATTGTTTCTACATCCTTCTCTTTAAAATCTCTGAAGTGGACATGCGTATCTATGTACATGAAACCTTCTCACAAAAAACCATTCATAAATTATGATGTTAGATTTTATATTTGTGTGATCATGTTAAATTTTACGACAAAACCAA
>CAYMYT010000084.1:0-2596 GCA_964394755.1 uncultured archaeon | reverse complement strand
CGGGTTTCCTCCTTTTACTTCTATTGAATTTTGTCAAACCTCTTAATATGCCAAAGCTATATGCAGCTTCACGCACAATCACAATAACCAAGAGCAAGGGATAATATTTTAATGCACCTGTTTTTGCTAGAATGAAAGCAGGTTTAGTGATGAAATAAATTATGAGTATAGAAATCCATACCCACATAAACCCAGAGTAAAATGCTGCAACTGTAACTAAAATAGAAGTGGGTGGTATAACGTCATAAAATGCAATAGAATTCGGGTGTAGTCTTAGAAGGTCAATTTTTGCCATACCGTTTCTGTATATTTGGTTCCATATACCACTTAAAGATTTTCTACGTTCGTGATATACAAATATGGAAGGATCAAATACAGCTTTCATCCCTCCTTTACGCATGCGCTGGTGAAGCTCAGGTTCCTGCAAACCACTAAGGTATGGATTGAAATTAAATTTGTCTAAAGCTGATTTTCTATAGGATATGCAAGCTGCACGCAACCAACGCCATGCTTTATTACCATAAATTTTTTGTTTAGGACGTACTGCAAGATCAGTCTGATAAGTTGCTTTTTGAAAATTTGTGGCTTTTTGATTGAGAAGATCTTCACCGCCTAGTATGTCTATATCATTATTTTTAGAGAAGTACTTTTCAATCTTACTTAGAAGATCTACAGGAGCTTGTGCGTCATCATCAATAAAAACTACTATTTCTCCTTTTGCAGCAGCTGCACCAGTAAAATAAGCATTTCCTATAGTAAATAGATCATCGTAAACAATTTTACAGCCATTTTTCTTTACGATTTTTGGTGTGTCATCAGTAGAGTGGCCATCTACAACTATTACCTCAAATGGCTTTTTTGACTGCTTTTGTACGCTTTCAAGACATTTCTTTAGAGTTTCTGCGTGGTTTCTTGTAGGTATTACTATAGATAATTGCATTGAATTAGAGATACTCAAATAAACCTTTATAGTTATCCAAAGAAATAATGTTATATTATATCTTTGGTAACTGTATGTGAAACAAGTTTCTAATATCATGAATACTAACTTGTTTCACTATAAAAGTTGTTTAATTTATCTTTTTAAGGTGTCATATAATGGTTACGTTTCTAACATACAAGCCTCATTATTGTAATCTTAGATATGGGCAGAGTGTAAGCGACAAGATATTTTATATGAAGACGTTTGGTATCAGCCGTAAGATACCTGTATTTTCTAATCTGGTTTTAAGTTATCTGAACTCTATGCTTCTTCCGAAGGATAGTATATATCTATGTGAAGGTCCAGCAGAATTATATCCATTTCTTAAAGGAAAACCAAAGAACTCAAAAATAATAACTTTCATGAAGGAGTCTACTCTTTATGATATTGATACTGGTAGCATAGGAAAGTGGAAGAAAGAATTCTTGCTAAGGCTATTTTCTTTGTCTGATGTTTACATAACTGATACACAGTATTATGCTAATCTTATCAGGAAGTATTTGGATAAGCCTGTATTCGTTCATCCACCATTCTGCGCGCAGGAATTCTTTGATATAAAAAATGACTTAAATGCAAAAAAATTACTTTTCATAGCTGAGAAGGATAAAAAGAAAGGTCTAGTGGAACTTATTCAAGCATTTAAAATTTTGAGGTCTGAAGACGCTTCTTGGGAGCTTTTTGTTGTTGGTAGAATCAGTTCTTTAGTGAAAGAACATGTAGATGGTTTGCACGTAGAAGGTTATGTTGAAAATATGCAGCCTTACATGAAAAAATGTTCAATTTATGTACATCCTACCAAATTCGATGTGTTTGGTGTAAGTGTGCTAGAGGCAATGTCAGCCGGCCTTCTGCCAATTGTTAGTAGTGGTACAGGCATATCAGAATACCTTAAATCATCTGGTCTTTCAGAATTTGTCTCTAAATCAAATGATCCAAAAGAAATAGCAATGAAGATAAAGACTGTATTCAATTTAAGCGATAAACGTAAGGTTGAACTAAGTAGGAAATGCAGATCTTTCGCACAGAATTTTAGGGAAAGAAAAAATGTTTTACAATTTAAAAAAATCTTTAGAGAGGCAGAAAATCTATGAAAGTAAAGAATACGAAATTTTCAATAGTAATACCAACACTCAACGAAGAAGAAGATATAAGAGATATTTTGCAGTCAATATCAGACCAGACGTATAAAAATATTGAAGTAATCATCGTTGATGGGGGTTCTAAAGATAAAACAGTGAAAATTGCAAAAGAATTCACGAATAAAATTTATGTTTTACCTGGTAAAGGTGTTACTGTAAGCAGAAATTATGGTGCAAAAATTTCAAAGGGCGACATCATTCAGTTTATGGATGCTGATGCTGTTCTTATGGATAAAGAATATGTCAGTAAAGTATTGAATGCTTTCAGAAAATATGATGTAGACGTTGTGGTGAATAGAACTGATGCTTATCCTCCGAAGAGTCTGATAGCAAGAACTTATAAGGCACATAGAAGAATTAGTTGGGAATCAAAACAAAAAACTATTTTTATGAATGCAGGTCCACCAAATATTGCTTTTTCATGCTATAGGAAAAAATTCTTCTGGAAACTTGGTGGCTATAATGAAAAGCTTAT
>CAYMYT010000083.1:605-2599 GCA_964394755.1 uncultured archaeon | reverse complement strand
TCCACCATTCATTCCAATCTCTGATTGGAATCTACGAAGGATAGTGAGTATGATTTCAATCTTCGATTGGTTTCAATCTCTGATTGAAACCTACGAACTCTAGTGAGTATGAAATCTACGAATGATAGTGAGTATGTGTTGAATGGTGGTTTCCGTAAGAAACCACTTATTGATGGTGGAATTTTGGTGTGATCAAGAACCACCAGTCTATACATGCCACCGGTCTATGACCGGTGGTTCTTGACATTTATTACAGGTTTTGCTTATTTAAGCACTTATTCCCTTATAAAATTGAAGAAAGAATAAAAAAACCTAATCCATTATTAGTTCGGATAGAGATCCAATTCTTGATACTTTATGTTATTCTGATTTTTACTTACCTTCTGAACTTTCAGACGTTATTAGACCACCATTAAGAATTTTTTTAGAAAATTTTTTTCAATATACAAACTCTTATATTTATCTAGAAGCAACTGTAAAAGGAATAGTAAATAGGGAAAATCATGGTACGAGCAATCACAGAGTTCAATTACATCAAACTGAAGATACACTTACAAGAATGAAACGTTTATACCGAGCCAATAAAGTCTTTCGGAGACTTTATTGGCGAGTGTATATAGGAAGCCACAAAAATAACACCTAGTTATTTTTGTGGGTGACTATATTTGATAAAGAGGTACTTTTACTTGAGAAAAATAAAATTTCGGTTATTAGAGTGAATACTGATTCTAGATCTCTTGATGAGGTTACAGATGAAGTGTACTCTCATATAAGCGATATAAAGAGAAATAAATTTAAATAGGATCTAATTTTTATGTTTAGTTTACGAAAAAGTTAAGGGGATGAAAAGTATGGTTGATAATACTAAAGATCAGGAACATAATTATAATCCAAAGTTAATGTCTCATGAGAAAAAGCCCTTTGTCCAACAAGACAAGAGCACTATGGACATAGATGCAGAGCTCGAGCAGTTATTATCTAAGCAAAGAGCAACAATCAAAGTTGTAGGATGCGGTGGTGGGGGGAATAACACCATAAATAGAATATCTGAAGTAGGTATTGTAGGAGTTGAAACAATAGCTATAAATACAGATGCCCAAGATTTACTCTATACAACATCAAATAAAAAAATACTTATAGGTCGTGAACTAACAAAGGGTCTTGGTGCAGGCTCTGAACCTAGACTAGGGGAAGAAGCTTGTAGAGAAAACGAGTCAGACCTAAAGAAATTACTCCAAAACAGCGATCTGGTTTTTATTACATGTGGCTTAGGCGGAGGTACAGGTACAGGCTCTGCACCTGTTGTTGCAGAAATAGCAAGAAAAATAGGCTGCTTAACTGTAGGTGTTGTCACAGTCCCATTTGCTATGGAAGGCAACAGACGTTACGAAAATGCAGTTATTGGTCTAGAAAAACTTGAGCAGGCAACAGATACCCTGATAGTAATACCAAATGATAAACTCCTAGAAATAGCACCAAATCTTCCTCTCCATACAGCCTTTAAAGTAGCTGATGAAATACTGACAAATGCAGTCAAGGGCATAGCAGAGCTAGTCACAAAAGCTGGTTTAGTTAACCTAGACTTCGCAGATATAAGAACAGTAATGAAAGGGGGCGGAGTTGCGCTAATAGGTGTAGGTGAAAGTGACACCGAAAACAAAGCAATAGAGGCTGTTGAAAAAGCAATAAATAATCCTCTACTTGATGTTGATATCTCAGGGGCAAATGGTGCTCTCATCAATATTGTTGGTGGAGAAGACATGACCCTTGATGAAGCAAGAAAGATTGTAGAGGTAATAAGTGAGAAGCTCGACGAGGATGCAAGAATAATATGGGGAGCTCAGATCTACAAAGATATGGAAAAAACAATAAGAACAATGCTTATAGTCACAGGAGTTAAATCATCCCAGATTTTTGGTTCCAAAAAGAAAGCTGCTGACAAAAAAAAGAAAGAAATTGAGCAACATCTCGGAATAGAATTTTTGGATTAAATG
>CAYMYT010000083.1:0-595 GCA_964394755.1 uncultured archaeon | reverse complement strand
TCATTCAACCAAGGCTGGCAATACAAGGTAAAGTCTTTTATTCAAGAATGCATAAGAGTATTAAAAGTAACAAAAAAACCAAGCAAAATAGAGTTCACTACTATCTTCAAAGTAAGTGGCTTAGGCATTTTAGTAATAGGCCTTATTGGATTTGTAGTCCAGATGATTAGATTACTGTTTTTTTAAAAACTGAAAATGGAAGACACAAAAGAAACAGATCAACAACAAACTACTCAAAACTCTGAAGTTTTTGCTCTGAGGACCATAGCAAATAGAGAAGATCAAGTTATGGACTTTATTTCCAGTAATGCAATTAAGAAAAAACTTGATGTCTACTCTGTTATCAAACCTCATGGCATGCGAAGCTATATATTCATAGAAGCAGCAACGAGACAGGATGCAGAAGAAGTGGCTTCAAATATTCCATATGCCAGAGGCATTCTCAGCAAACCAATCAACTACAAAGAAATAGCACATATGTTGGAACAGGTCAAGCATGAGATGAATATCCAAAAAAATGATGTTGTTGAAATCATTTCAGGTCCATTTAAAAGGGAACTGGCAAAAGTAACTAGAATAGATAAACTAAAAGAAG
>CAYMYT010000082.1:0-2667 GCA_964394755.1 uncultured archaeon | reverse complement strand
CTGAACATGCACTTAAAATATATATTTGTTGTGCATGTTCAAGATGACTAGTGGTGGAATGCAAGATGTAAAGAACCACTGTTGTAATCATGTCTTCCTAATATTTTACAGGAAGACGTGATCTTAACACACCTTTGGTGTGTTCAAGATACGGTAACTAACCAACTTCAAGATGCCACTGGTCTGTGACCAGTGGTTCTTCACAATGACTGCTATTAAACCTAAACATCCTTAATCACAAAACAGAACAATTTAGTTTATTTTGCTATTTCTTTTATTTTATCAGCAGATACAAGCTCGAAACCAGTTTTATCTATAACTGCTATGTTAATATCACGGCCGCCTGAAAATATATCCCTCTCACGTGCGCTTCTTATTGCACGAACAGCTAATCTTATTCCATCCTCTCTTTTCATGCCTTCGCGAAATCCATCCTCTAGAACTCCGTATGCGAGAGGTGAGCCGCTGCCTGTAGATGTGTATTTGTCCTCTTCAGCTCCTCCAATAGCATCAACACTGTATATGTGACCACCAGTTTTATCAACACCACCGATGATAAGCATTATCATATATGGATAGTATCGCATATTCTGGAGTAAATTCGAGAGTAATGTAGCTACAGCCTTTAAACTCATCTCAGCATTTCTTGTCATCTTATAAAGGTTTATTTCTGCTTTCAGCATCCTTATGATTGTTTGTGCATCTCCTGTACTACCAGCAATTGTAACAGCAATGTTACTATTAATTTGATATACTTTCTGTGCTTCTTTACTGGATACAAGAAAGCCTAAAGTTGATTTACTTTCTGCACCAAGAATAACACAATCCGCACAGACTATACCAACTGTTGTTGTTCCAGTTTTTTTAGCATCCATTATTTCCACCAAATATGAAAAACAAGTTTATAGTAATTTCACGATCAAATATTTAAACCTTTTCAAGCCTCTTATCAGCTTCAATTCTAAATTGACACTGTAAATGAAATTTCGGATCAAGACATAGAATGCAGCCTTCAGCTGATGCGGATGCCATACATTCTAGTACAGGGGATATATACAAACATTTTTTGTGCATGATACTATATGTATAGGGTATTAATAAATATTTTAGTAAGCCTTTGCTATATATACAACATGCTTAGCTGATTTCTTGCAGTAGATGCATTTTCCATCTACCTTTTCGTTTTTGTTATAGAGCGTTCCTCTTATCTCATAACCACCACTTTCTTCCTTGAGATTTTTCTCACAATCACTCGAACCACACCAATTTGCCCTGGAAATTTTACTGCCTATATCTTTTATTTTATCTAAAGAAGAAATACCAGATTTTAGAAGCATCTTTGATTTTTCAAGCATTTCTTCCTGAATGTCTGAAAGTATATTCTCAATGCTACCGATTTTTGTCATTTTTATCTTTGACTTTTTTCCATCAATTCTTTTTACAACAGTAATTTCTCCTGCATCTATGTCTTTTGGTCCTATCTCAAGTCTAAGAGGTACACCACGAAGCTCCCATTCATTGAACTTGAATCCTGCTGAGTAGTCACTATCATCAAGATAAACGCGCAAGTCCATTTCTTCCAATTTGTCGGAAATTTCCTTACATTTATCCATCACAATTTTTTCCTTACCCTTGAAAGGTATTGGTATTATTACAACTTGGATAGGACTTATGGATGGTGGCAATACAGCACCATTATCATCACCATGATGCATTATTAGAAGGCCTATCTGCCTAGTTGTTATACCCCATGATGTTTGCCATACATGCTGTTTTTTGCCATTCTTATCTAGATATTGTATATCCATAGACTTTGAGAAGTGCTGGCCAAGCATATGACTACCAGGGCCTTGTGCTACTTTGCCGTCCTGTAGCAACGTATCAAAAACAATAGAAAAATCTGCACCTGCAAATGTATCTGACTTTGGTCGCACAAGTATCAAAGGTTCTATAGCCATATCCCTATAAATTTCTGAGTACATCTCTACAACAGAATCTAAAAATTGCTGTGCATCTTCCTTTGTTTCATGTGCTGTATGCCCTTCTTGCCACAAGAATTCACGACCACGTACAAAAGGCTTGGTAACTTTTGTGTCGAACCTTACTACGTTGCACCATTGATTGATCTTAAATGGCAGATCTTTGTATGATCTTATCCAAAGTGAAAACATATAGTACATAATAGTTTCAGATGTAGGCCTCAAAGCATATCTTTCCTCAAGTTTTTGACCACCTGCTTCAGTTACAATCATTGTTTCTGCCTTAAAACCTGTAAAATGCTCCTCCTCTTTTTTCATAAGCCTTTCAGGAATAAGCAATGGAAAATAGCAGTTTTGCACTTTGTTTTTTTTGATCATTACATCCATCTTTTTTTGGATGCTTTCCCAAATAGCATAACCCCATGGAAGTATTACATCAAAACCCTTTATCGGACTCCGCTGATCAATGAAATTTCCTTTACGTACAACATCCAGATACCATTTACTAAAGTCCTCTGATCTTTTTGTTGAAATACCTAGGTCTGACATTAAATATGATTTATGATACTAATACTTATATTCCAATATTTACTTGCATATCAGAAACGTATCATTAATAGTAGTATCTTGAAAGCTGTATTTTTTCTAGGTGACCTTGTTCTATTCTCTGATGATATTCCTTTACGTC
>CAYMYT010000081.1:0-2721 GCA_964394755.1 uncultured archaeon | reverse complement strand
TAGAATCTTTTCAAAAATATATTTACATGTAAGCATAGTAATAGTTAATATATTTAACAATATATTGCATATAAAATAATATTAATAATATATCTTATATATAATATATTATTGAGTATACTGGAACAAAACACCCTCGTTTGTGAGGGTTCGTTGGAGGACCTATATTATATAATGTTAGGTTTAGTAGAGACGTATTTCTCAGAACATTCATTTATTTTTAGTAATTTTTCTAGAGAATACTCTTCACCATTTATATAAGGCGTAAGTTCGAAGGGTGAGTGTGGTGAACCTATGGCTAACAGTGTACCATCTTTTTTCAGTTGAATAGTTACAGATGGGTTGATTTGACCATGTGTAAGTTTTTTGGCACTTTGAAAATTTAAGATTTCAAGAGTATAGTCGCCTAATTCGTATTCAGTTGTATAATATGTAGGAGCAGTACGAAGATCGGGTTTACTTACTTCTGCTACATTTTGGAATATAGGATTAAGTAAAAGTTCGTGAAGTTCATTCTTTGCTATTTCGTATTGGTCTGGAGGACCATTCTTCAGGATTTCATTCTGAGCTTTCAAAAAATTAAACGTATCTATTGTGATAGCTCTCGACTCAACAGGATAAGAAATTACACTGCGAATACTTTCAAACGGTTTAAAAGCCTCGTACTGCTTCAGGTTATTTACACATGACTGGTAATTTTCTGCAGCAGAAATGTCTTGTTTTGTGATATGTTGTTCTTCGATATACTGCTTTCCAAATAGTTTCGCCTTGTAACTAGGAGATGAATTATAAGCTACATAGTGCGAACCCATTGCAAGAAGCCCAAGACCAACAACTGTACCAAATACTTTAGATACAAAATTATCATCAATCTTCATAAAAACACCATTTTATATACTGTTAGGTTTAGTAGAGACGTATTTCTCAGAACATTCATTTATTTTTAGGATCAGTGACTACTTTTCACCATCTATATAATCCCGTACTTTTTGAGTATGTGGTTTGTTTCAGAACGATAGTTATTGTAACGTTCATTAAAATCATCACGTTTTTTAACTGCTTGTTGAGCTCTATCTAGACCTTTTGCTTCAATCGCATCACGTATTTCGGAAATACAATTATTAAAATCAGTAACAACATCCATACCTTTTTTAACCATATCACGAAGCTCAGGTACGCTGTATATTTGAGCATCGTCACGCATTGCAAAAAGAAAAGTATTAAGATGCGTAATAGAATCCTGATCATCTTTAATCATGTCACCAAGGAAACTTTTAAGCGCGTTTTCTGTTTCAGAATAAAAATTATCATAACGTGTAACGACATCATCACGTTTTTTAAGTATTTTTTGTACTCTACCTAGATCTTGCCCTTTAATAGCACCGCGCATTTCGCAAAGAAATTTATTATAATGCGTAACAACATCCTCCATACCTTTTTCAACAATATCATGGAGTTCAGTTATGTTGTACCTTTCAGCAGCGTTACGCATTCTGGAAAGATTAGTCTCAGTAGTTGTAATAAAATCCTGATCTTTTTTGATCCCTTCAAGTACAGCAGAAATATAAGGGTCTTTATAGAAGGAGTTTTTACTTTGAACATATAATTCCTCAAATGCACCCTGTAGTTCAGAAATATAAGTTTGGAGATGAGTAACAACATCCATACCTTTATGAGTAGGTCGTTCTTGTGATAAATCAATGCGCTTACCATGTTCGAGTGTATTTAGTAGCTTTGCACATGGGATCATGTACAGATTTGCTTCGGTATAGTTTTTAGGATCATTAAATGTTAGAACTTCAAGATCATGTTTAGCGCTGCAATTTTCATGGAAAACCTCACGATAAAAGAAGTTTTGTGTCGGAATAAGTAAACATTTTATACTACCAAATCCTTTACTATTGGAATCTGAGAAAAATGCTTTCTTTGCTAATGATTCAAGATTATCGTAAGTTGTACTTGTCATATTTATCGACCTATAAATTCAAACGTGAGTGATATTCATCAGCCACAGAAACTATTTTTTCTCGACTACCTATTTGATTTCCATAATGTCTAAGCATCTTAACAACACTCGCACCGTCATATGTAGGCTGTCTTTGCAAACTAATAAGCCCATTCTGGTTTTCAACCATTCTTTGCATATGAGGTGAAATTATGTAGATTTTTGCAGAAGGCCAATCTAAAGGATCACTGAATGTTAGAATTTCGAGATCATAATCAAGATCAATACTTTTGGGAACAACACTTTTAGTAAAGTTTGCTTTACGATATAATACCCTTTGTGGAGTTATTACTGATTTATTTACAGCAACCAGAAGTTTTCGATCGTGCCCGTTATTATAAGCTTCTGTGAAATTTGCACGATTTGCTAGTCCTTCAAGGTTATAATCATCTTCATTTAAAAAATCTTCAAGACTATTTCTAGGTAATTTTTCAAGACTAACTTCATTTAAAAAATTTTCAAGACTATGTCCAGGCTTTAGATCAGCAAGACTATATTCAAGCTTTAGATCTTTAAAACTATTGTCATATTTACCTTTTTTATCCACCATACTACTATATCACTCAAAAACTATTTAAATCTATATTTAATAGTCACTATATAGAAATAACATTGTACAATCAAACTATAATCTAATAAATTACCTAATTATTGTAATATAATGAAAGTCATTTTATACATGACGCAAAATATCAATGGAGTTATCGCCAGAGAAA
>CAYMYT010000080.1:0-2939 GCA_964394755.1 uncultured archaeon | reverse complement strand
ATTCGCAAGTACTGTTTAGTCGTAGGATACAAAGAAGATCTGATTTTCATGACATGGTGATGATAGAAATGGATAAAAGTATGCTGGTTTCGGTTATAAAGACTTATTTAGCTGATCTATTGCATGCAGACAATGTCCTTTCCATTTTCCTCTGTGCGCCTGTCGCAGTCAGAGATGATGAAAGATGTCCGTCATATATTAGAGAATAGGATGCATCTTGTTGCAGATGCTCCAACAGGTCTTGGAAAAACTATAGCTGCATTATTTCCTGCTGTAGAGTATGCTGTAAACAATGATAAGACTGTCATTTTTCTAACTTCGCGATTGAGCCAACATAGGGCATGCATTGAAGCTCTAAAAAGAATGAAAAGTGCTGGCAATACTTTCAAAGCAACAGATATAATAGGAAAGAAACATCTTTGCTCACATGATGTCAGTGATATGGATGCCTCAATGTTCAGTAATTTCTGCAGTGGTATGGTTTCAGATAAGAAATGTAATTTTTACAAAAATTTCTGGAGAAAAGATTATACAACGCACCGCACTGAGATGTTCAAAGTTCTACTGGATAATGGTCCAACAGCAACACAGGAGGCCATGCATCTTGTTTCAAACATTTATTGCACATATGAGATGCTGATGGAAACCGCAAAAAGTTCTGATGTTATTATAGCTGACTATTTTCATATGTTTGGAATGGATGAAAAATTTTTCAGAAGGATGGAAAAATCGTTGGAGGATACGATAATTATAGTTGATGAAGCTCATAACCTAACTGCTAGATTGCGATCTTTGACATCCTCAAAACTTTCAACACGTACATGTGATCTTGCTCTAAAAGAAGCCAAGAGCAGTGAATTAAGGTCGTATATTCAGAGTGTTCAGAAAGCGCTGCAAAAAATTGCGAAGAAGCACTTTAGTGATGGAAATGAGGTTTTCATAACAAAAGAGGAATTTGTTTCTTGTATTAGTGCTGATGATAATAACATCTATAATAACATAATTACAGAATTAACTAGTGCATCTAAGCAAGTACTGCAGCAGAAATCTATATCGTATATGGACAGAGTTGCAAATTTTCTTTCTGCATGGCAAGGCAATGACTTTGGCTACGCTCGTATATTATCGAGGGAACGATTGCATAATGAGAATCATATAAGATTACAATATAATTGTTTGGATCCGTCGCTTATATCCAAAAGGATAATGCATAGTTCACATTCAACTATATTGATGTCTGGTACGCTGTCACCTACAGAGATGCATAGGGATTTACTGGGTATGGACCATAACAGGACGATGATGAAGTACTACGAGTCACCTTTTCCTAAGCAAAATAGAAAGAATATTGTTGTTACCGGGATCACAACAAAGTATAGCAAGAGAACAGAAGAAAATTTTCAACGAATAGCGGATACTGTAAAGTCTTGCATTAACGGAGTAAATGGTAATATCGCTGTTTTCTTTCCTAGCTACCAGATACGCGACCACATATATGGACTGCTGGGATCTATTGGAAAACATGTCATTATGGAAGATAGAAAGATGACAAAAGCTGATAGGGATGGCATCAAAGATAGAATAGAAGCTAATAATGGTACTGTACTCTTTGGGGTTATGGGTGGCTCCTTTAGTGAGGGTATTGATCTTCCCGGCTTACTGAAGTGTGTTATAATAATTGGACTGCCTTTGGATAAGCGCGATCTTTCTATAGATGCGCTTATTGACTATTATGAGCAGAGATTCCAAAATGGGATAAATTATGGATATCTGTATCCTGCAATGATAAAAGTTATGCAAGCAGCTGGCCGCTGCATACGCTCTGAAACTGATAGGGGTGTCATAATTTTTGCTGATGAACGGTTTACATGGAAAAACTACCGAGAAATATTTCCAAAAAGCTGGAGATTTGTTATTACCGATAGGCCTGAAGCAGAAATAAAAAATTTTAGTTTTTGAAGAATGTGATTATAAGGAGGTAAAATGTCTATAGGTATATTGTTGTTAGATTTGCTATACCTTTGAAATCTTTATCTTTTGTAGCTAATGTAAGGCCATTTTCTATACAAATCGCTGCTATTATCAGGTCAAAATCTCCTATTGGCTTTCCGCTACGTCTAACTTTCGAGTAAAGTTGCGCATAGAGTTCGCTTGTGGCAGGGGTCGGGAACAGAACATCAAGACTACTCAGCAAATTGTGAATTTTTATAATGGTCTTTACATCACTGATTATGTACGCGCCTTTGAAAAGCTCGCAAGAATTTATCCATGTAGTCGCTAATTTTTCCCCTTTATCGTGAGCTTTACTTATAAATTCAACTGCTTCTATTTCGCCTTTCATAAAGGCTATCAGTACACTTGTGTCTAGGCATAACATACTATTCACGCAACTTAGCAGAATGCCGTTCCTTTGCAAGCTGACGTTCTACTTCTTTCCACTCAGCTTTGCTGTCCTTTAATATGCCTGCAAATTGCATAATATCAGGTTTTGTTTTCTTCCCAAGATCTCGAATTACTACATCAGAGAAAGATTCGTTGCCTTTCTTTCGTCTGAGTAGTGTATCATAAGCCTCTTTTGATAGTGCTACAATTTTAGACATATTTATATATATGTATATATATATTTAAAGTTGTGGTATATCTTCAGATTCGTGTAATGAATCTGATCAAAGATGTCAGCCTGGACGATGTGACCGTAGTGGTGAAGGTAGCGGTTATGAAAACGGAGATATAGATTCTGGATGGATGATACTATGTGTTGCTACATGAATTTTGTGACATCTTCATGTGTTAAAGTAGTAAAAGATTGATGTTCCAAATAATACGATCTTTTCATTACTTCAAATATTCTCTGTTATTAAACAACTCTATCTTGAAAAAATCGTATTTTCTCTTTAGTAAATCGCTTTTCGCTTCATCTTCCTTGTACATAGAAATAA
>CAYMYT010000079.1:0-2951 GCA_964394755.1 uncultured archaeon | reverse complement strand
CCTTTTTCCCATTCTTCTCTCTTGCCTTTTTCGATCGCAGCCTTACCCATAAATGTATGTCTTTCTTCAGGTATCATGAATAGACCTGTGAGTGGATCTGCTGCATGATCAAATATAATGACTTGCTGTTGCTTAAACACTTCAGGATTCTCAAAGCTAATGCCGTAGAATTCAGCTGGAAGATTTTCAGGTTTGGTATCTTGGTCAAGATATTTTGTTATCTGCTTAAGTGCAGTGACGCTTTGTTCAAATATTTCAGCCATTGTTCTTCCTTCACCTCTTTCGAATATGAGGATGCCATCCTTAAACCCTTTTTTTCTAAGAATGTGGAGCCATCGATATATTACCTCTTGGCCTCTTCCACCCAATTGTATAGGAACGTGAGCCTTCCCAAAGTAAGGAATAGGCTCCCCTAAGTGAAACACATATGTATACTTTCCTATATCATCAGGCATATCTGGTATTACCTTATCAAGATCAAGATTTTGCGCCAAACTCTGTTCAAAGTCTATACATAAAGAAATCTTTGGAGATCCTATTTTTTTAACTAAGACGTATGTATGCCTTGGATCAAATAGCCGCATTTTGCCTTCTGTGCCTGCTTCGCTTGTAGGCATCTCCAATGCTAACACAATCCCTTTTTTGTCGCACCACTCCTTTATAGACATTCCATCAAGATATCTATTATTATTTTCATTTTTCGTAGTAATATGCCCTTCTATATATCGCGCAGATACAGCTGCATTGAATTCTATTGGATGATTATGGTAAGCATCTTCCACATCAAAACCTTTGCATATACCTGTCCATAAAGGATCACGCTCTGCTTTCATGCTTGCTGCAACAATCATGCTTGCTCCTATCTCACCTGCTTCCACAAAGTATTTGCTGAATTTTCCTTTTCCCCACATATCATATAGAATATCGGGGTTGTTATACAATTGATCGTTTACCCATCTATCTTGATCATTTCGAAGTTTTGGTATCATATTATTTATAAATGACTCAAGTTGTTGTTCTATAAGTTTCTCACGCTGCTCTTTTGGTAGATTAGCATATTGCTTTTCCAGATCAAGTCTTGCACTAGCCTTCAGGTCCTCAACATCTTTGCTAAGACGTTTTTGTGATTCTTTAACTAATTTTTCACGTTCTGCATCCCTGACATCAGAGTCCATATAATTTACATTTAGGTAGTTGATAGCCTCTTTTTTTGATGCAGGATGCGCATCACAGAATTTATGTAGAGGCTTTCCGTCTGGGCCTACAACTTCATATTGATGTCCATATGGTCTTATCTGCTGCTCTCGCATATTTAATATTGGACCCTGTGAAGTGTGCCATATAACATATTTGAATCCTAATTCGGCAGAAAATTTTATTGTGATGCATAATCTTTCATGGCTCTGCTCCCAATGTCTGCGCTCTGCTGACTCTAGTGCAACATGCTCCCCTAATTCTCCGTGCAGGCCTATATCAACACCAACCTTTTCCATTGCCCTTCTCACATTTTCTTTGAGGCCAGGCTCCACGAATTCAGTTATTGTTTCAAGATCTACTTGATTAAAGGTGACACCAAGTACAGAACCAAATGCTGCAATTTTTCTTGGCATACCCCTAAGGCCAGGATCTTTTCCAATGTGCCACCATCCACTTGATACACCAACTTTGTATGGCATATTGGTATTTGTTATCAGGGTCCTTAAAGATTATGATATCTTAGAAATCAGAAACTAAAAGACTTATTTTTCTTCAGAATTAATATTCCTCGGAGCTTTTCTTCTCATCAAAAATGTCAATATGTAGCATCTTTGTCATCCTTGAATATGCTTTAGGCATATTCAGGATCTTGTATTCCTATACAAGAAGGAACAATGTTCCTTCTGTACAGAAGGACTCGTTGAGTCCTTCAAGTAAAATATCAGGAATACCAGATCTCAGAAACCTCCCTAAAGGTTTCTGCAGACAAGAAAAGCTCATTAGGATGTACCCATACCCATTTTCTTTTTCAGAAAAGCAATCAGTGGAACGTATCGTCCTCCCATTGCTGGAGTTAAGTAATATTTTGTTATGCGTTCGTCAAAATCTATTTCATATGGCCCACTAGTCTTTGAAAACTGAAAATTAATTCCAAATTTATCTAGTGCATCAGCTACTTTTTGGGAAAATCCTTCCTTTTCTAAGAATTCAAGGGATTTTCCTGGAATTTCATGTGGAAGACCTAAAAGGTCGTCAACGTACTTATTAAATTCTTCCTGCCTTGCTTTCAGCTCAAGCAGCTTTACAAAAAGAAGATTTTGTGACATGAGGGTAGCTGTTATGTCGAACCAGCCATCTTCAAACTCTTCACCTGTTGGTGCTCTGTAGTTTGTTCTTGTTAAGGATATTATGAAAAATGTGTAGTAAAGTTTTTGTCTGTACATCCATCTATTGTTATAAAAATCCTCTAGCTGTTCTTTTATCCACTTATCTGTAATCCACGGGTATTTGATAATGAGGCCCTGTTCTTTGTTGAATATTACGTTTCGCTTTGTCCAATCATCATAAGGAGTAATCTTTGGGTTTTTTCCAGCTGTCATGTGTCCTGTCATTTCACCTCCCTTAAAAAATTCTGGTGATGTAAAATCTTTCCATGTCCAAACATTGATAGTCTGTGTGGAAATAGCTGCACCTGCAGAAGTTATGAAAGATGTACGAGCAGATGCTCTATCACCTGGTTCTGACAAACTTTCTGATATAAGTTTGTGCCTTGCAATGATTGGTTTTAGCCATTCTTTATACTGCAAAACAGAAGTTTCACGTGACCGTACAAGTTCTAGTATTCTTGCATAACGGCTTTTCATATGAGTTAGGAAGTTCTCACGCCACTGTTGATAAAGTTTGTTCTTTGTGACAAGAATAACAGCTTCTGCTCTAGATACGTCAAGTCTTTTTCTGATTTTGTCGATGTCCAT
>CAYMYT010000078.1:0-3059 GCA_964394755.1 uncultured archaeon | reverse complement strand
ATGGTGTAGTTTTGCAGGTTGAAGAAAAGTATGTTGAAAGCTTTTTAGATTTGTGTAAAGCGAATCAAATTACGTCATATGAAATTGGTATTACATCAAAAGCAAAGTCAGGCAATGAAATTCTAAAGTTCTATAGTGACGAATCATTGGAATATACCCAGTCTCTCATAAGAGATCTATATAATAATAAGCTTGAAAGAAAGCTTAATTATCTTGGAACAAGTCACGGACTTGTTCAAGATCATCTTGAATATGCTAAAGCATGTTCGAGATCTAATCTTCCCATAGGAATATTAGGAAGATCAGATGTCCTCCAAAAAAATATACATGGAAGACCTGACGAGGTAACGCTATGAAGCCTGTAATATCAGTACCGTATTTTCCAGGCTCTAATGGAGATGAAGATGCAATTAGAGAAATAAATAAATACGGCATGGAAGCGCTTCCTTTATATTTCCATTTTGGTGATGAGAAGAGGCTTGAGGAAAATGCAAAGGCTATGGTGCAGACAGATGGTGCATTTCTCTGCGGCGGATTCCCATATGAAGACAGATTAGGTTTTGGTCGTGTACCTGCAAAGATAAAGCAATACTCAGATAGCCTGAGACAAATGGTTGATGCTGGTAAACCCATTATTGCTGTTTGCTCTGGCGACCAGATCGCTCATTCTATGAAGCTGGCTTTCCCAAAAGGTTCTGGTTATAATGTATCCATGCTGCCTAATATCTGTGATAGAGATGGTGAAATAGTACGAGACGGTTTTTATGATAAGGTTGTTTATACCAAGCTTGTATGCGATCCAGAAAGAACTGCGTTTACGCGAAGTTTTGAAAAAGATGCAGTGATGCCCCAAATAGTTGACCATGGTGGTGGAAGATTCTGGGCTGATGCTGATACCTTGAATTATCTGCTTACAAATGGGCTTGTAGTAAAGCAGTATTGTGACGAAAGCGGAAATGTTATAGATAATTTTCCTATAAACCCTAATGGTTCGATGCTAAACATAGAATCTATTACTAATATGAGAGGTAATGTAAAATTAGGAATGTGCCATGATGAGCGACATGTTAATGCACTGTATGAAGATGAAGCTGTTAAATCACTTGTTTCAATGAGAGAATACATAGAAGATGGATGCCCTGACCTTAGCAAGAAAGCAAGAGAGCAGGATATACCAATAAAAATGAAGGACTACACATATCTCTGCCCAACACTTGACAAATCGAGAACTTATGACATATATATAAAGATGTTGACAGACGACAATGAAAGAAATACAGCAAGGCTCTTTCTCGGAGAAGGCTTTGATATAGATAGAAGAAGATTGATAAGGCTGGAGCTTGCAGAAGGTTATGGTATTGAAGATGCAAAAGACATAGTTAAGGAAATATCACAAATGGATTTTCTGACAGGAATCATGCTTAAAAAAGATTTGCCATCTTTACTAGGTCCAGATAATTCTGTGTTCACATATGAAGTAACTGGAAGAGAAGGTAATACTCTAATCAGGGATTTCACCGAGAATCCATATGTAGTAAAAGGATTTCCGGTAAGGTATGAAGACATAGCTTCGCCGAACCCAAAGGCTTACATGCTAAAGAAAAGATTGTGGAAAAATAAATCACTTAGGGAAAAAATTACTAATGTACAGACCGGCTCGGTCTTCTTTTTTCCTGATGATAAAAGTAAAATAGCTGCTATGGATTTGCTGTTCGGGTGAAGATGATAAACATTTTAGTTTAATATGGAAATAATATGCAAGAAGAGAAAATTGACTACAAGGCTGCTGGTGTTGATGTAGACTTAGGAAATGAGTGTTCTAAACTAATGTATGAAGCTTCTCGAATCACTTGGGAAAATAGAAAGGGTAAAATTGGAGAGGTGATAATACCTTTTGACGATTTCTCTGGTTTGAGGTTTACCAATATAAGCAATTTGAAAGATGTCAGTATGGGTGCCAATTCTGATGGTGTTGGAACCAAGATGGAGCTTGCTGAAAGATTATCCACATATACAGGAGATTTCTCCTATCATAAAGGAATCGCGTATGATCTATTAGCTATGGTTTGTGATGACGCGGTTGTGAGAGGTGCAGAACCTATAACATTTAACTCAGTTATTGATGTGAACAAACTGAACAAAGATCTTATTCAAAACCTTGCTATTGGTATGATCGGTGCAGCAAAAGATGCAAGAGTAGCAGTTGTAAATGGTGAAATAGCTGAATTGGGTGACAGGGTTGGTGGCTATGGTGATTTTCATTATAATTGGGCTGGGACTGTTACGTGGATAGCCAATAAAAACAGATTGATAACAGGAGATGACATTCAGGTTGGGGATTATATTGTTAGCTTGAAGGAAACTGGATTCAGGTCAAATGGATTATCTCTGTTCAGAAAGGTAATGAAAAAATATCATGGGGATAATTGGCATGAGAAAAAATACCAAGGAAAGAATTTGGCCGAACTCGCGTTAATACCATCTAGGATTTATACCTCTGCTATTGTAGATATGTTCGGAGGCTATGACCAAGAACCACGAGCACGAGTTAAAGCTGTTGCTCATATAACTGGTGGTGGAATTTCTGAAAAGCTTGGAAGAGTCTTGAAAAAATCAGGTTATGGTGCTGACATCACGGAATTGTTTGAACCATCACAGCTTATGCTATATTGTCAAGAATTAGGCGTTGAGGATAGGGAAGCTTATAAGACATGGAACATGGGAAATGGAATGTTGATAGTAACAGATCAACCAGAGAAAGTGATCGATATTGCAAAAGAATATTCTATAGATGCAAAAACAGTTGGAGAAATAATGAAAGAACCTGGAATAAAAATTAAGAATAAAGGCTTCTATTCTTCAACTTCAAGAGAATCAACACTGGTTTACTCATAAAATAATTCTCGTAATATTACTCACCTGTTCTTTGGAAGCAAATCCCTTCTTTGTCTTGAATACACAAAAAATGACAATATATTATTGTGTGTATTCGAGATCTTGTCTTCTTGCATAAATATTAGGAAGACCAGAGGAAAGAAGGTCTTTGCATGTCCCAAGAA
>CAYMYT010000077.1:1890-3073 GCA_964394755.1 uncultured archaeon | reverse complement strand
TTAACCGAACTATTTAGAATACCTCAAGTGCAAGAACAATTTGATGAAGGCTACGTATACGATAGAGAAATGAGACCACGAGGAATCAAAATATGTTACAAATATTGGCCAGCTGCTAAAATTTTAGATATGTTACCTTATTCTGAAAAGGATGTTTATCTTGCATTGACATCCATGGACTTGAAAGGAGATTATGGAAGAGTTCAGGGAAAAGGTAGTGAAAGAAGAGTAGTTGCTTCAACTGATGGATTAGCAGGAGATAATGGTTTTCATCCTGATAATGTTTACTTTAATGCTCTGATTTTTGGTGAAGTGGGCCATGCGCTTGGACTTCAACATCATGACTATGATCCATCAGATCCATGCGAAATGTCGCACAACAAAATTCCCGGACCTGAGTGGTCATCTATAGATAGTATTCACTTCTGTAATGATTGTTATTCAAAAATAAGATCTTGACCTTAGTATAGGTACAAGGAAGTATTTACCGGAAGACGTGATCCCGAACACATCTTTAGTAAACTGAAACAAGACGTGTTCAAGATAAAATAGAAATCATATTAACATAGATTATGTTAAAAGTATTTTAACTACTATATAGTAACTTTTATATGAAGCTTTATAAAGTTTAGTTTCCTAAATAATTTATGGGTTTAAATCTAACGCTACGCCAAGAACTGGCTCCAAGACTTCAAATGTATTTATACGGGAACCCCATAGGTCGGCTCTCACCATTTGAACTAGAACTCTATCTAGATAAAAGTGTAGATGGGCTGAAAAATTTTCAGGAAACAACTAATGGTGAGAGAGCTGGGAATCCATATAAAAAAATAGGAAAATATTTTCTCCCAGATGTATGTAAGTCAGTGAAGGGGAAAATCCCAAAAGAAAGATATCTAGAAGAACCTCAGATTTTTATCAAAACTAGAGAAGAAGGCTGTAACCCAGAGTACAATGATGTGATTACGAGTAGAATTGCAGAAAAGTTGGCGCAATTTGAAGGAAAGGATATCGATATTTATAAAATGTTTTCAAAAGATGTTTCAAGAAGCAGAAACTGGACAATTGAACAACAACTTAGAATTGTAAAATATTTATACGAGTTACAGGAGAAATATTTGCAAACCGAAAATCCATCAGATTTGAAACCGCTTAATCTGAGAATTATCGGTGAGTATGTGGG
>CAYMYT010000077.1:0-1880 GCA_964394755.1 uncultured archaeon | reverse complement strand
GTATGTGGGTTATTCCGAAAGTACTGTGCATAATCTGGTAAAAAATCTGACCATCCAAACTCCTGATAACAAAGTGATTTTTGCAAATCAGTTGATCCCAGGACCAAGCCTTGATGCTCAAAAAGGTACATATGCATTGAGGCAACTTCAAAAAGATTCATTAATATACGACAATGGAACTTGGAAGGTTTCTGACAAGATGCTTAAATCAATTTTGAAAGAAAGATTTGATATCGACATAGCAAGAAGAACTGTTTCTCACTATAAGTCTAAGCTCGAAGAGGATGAATTATCACAAATCAGAAGAAGAATACTAAGAAAAATATATCCAGGTAAACCTATTATCTTTGTAAAAATGGGAGAAGAAGGATATGTTACAGATTATAATATTGCCATCAAAGATAGCAATCGCAAAGAATTTGCAGAACTTCTGGTGGATAGTAGTGGTAATATTCCAGAAGATTTCGAAAAAGACATAGATTGGGTCGCTGAACAGCAGCTTAAAGTTGTAAACTATTTGTGTGATGTACAGAAAAGATATTTGCAGACAAGGAATCCGTTGGATTTAGAAGAAATAACTATCGTGGATATTAGTCAGAATATTGGGTATTCTGAAAGTACTGTGAATAGGTTGATAGAAAACCTAACGATTAAACCTCCAAAAACTAAAGTAATTTTTGCAGATGAATTAATTCCTGATGGAGATACTCTAAAAGGTGTACATGCACTTAAGCAACTTCAAGAAGATCAAACGATATATAAAAATGGACACTGGAGAGTTGGTTCTGAGAAATTGATACCGATATTGAAAGAAAGATCTGGCATTGAAATGAAAAAAGGTTGTGCTTTAAGATATATGCGTGAAATCGAAGAATATGACCTTGTTAAAAATACAGAGATCAAAAAGAATGCTGAAAAACATACAGGATTCAAGGTGGGTAGCAATTCACCTACTGAGATTTCAGAAAAGCGTATTGTAAATCAGGTTATTGTTTCACAGAGATTCAAGAAACATATCGATCATATCATTGAACAACAGGTTAAACTTGTCGAACAACTCTGTGATGTACAAAAAAGGTATTTGGAAACAGCGGATCTACAAGATCTAGAAAAATTGCCAGAATATGTCTCTAGCGGTTTTCATACCAGAGATAACATACGTGGATTGTTAAAAAACCTGACAATTCAGCTTCCAAATAGTAAAGTAATTTTTGCAGATGAATTAATTCCTGATGGACGTACCGCTCTAAATACTTTATACGCACTTAAGCAACTTCGGGAAGACCAGGCGATATACGAAAATGGGTATTGGAAAGTTAGTTCTAAGAAATTGATACCAATTCTGAAAGAAAGATTTAGTATTGAAATGGGGGAAAGTAGTGTTTATAGAAGTAGAATTCAACTTACAGAATATAAGTTACCATTAACCATTCCAGAAATACCAATAGAAAGATCTCCAGAAGAACCTATGATTTTCGTAAAAATGGGAGAAGAAGGATATGTTACAGAGTATAATACTAACATCAAAAATAGAATTTATCAAAAAACTGCGCAATTCGAGAAAGACAAAAGGAAATCATCTTAATCAAAAATTTTCCTGTTTTTACATCGACAATCTTAGCTTTTTATATAATTCATTACAAGCTCTTTGCCAGAATTCAGGGCTTGCTTTGCTGTGTTCTTCACCCTCATTACAATCTACTAAACGCCATTTCTTATCTATAGCATAGTCGTGTACTGGTTGGGTTAGTACATCGTGATGATATGTTGAAGTCGCTAAAATTAGTGGTAGATCTAATTCATCAGCTTTTTCAGCAACCAATACACCAAGAGGTTGGTTTGCTTCTGATTCTTCCATTGCTTTCATAAGTGAAGTATAG
>CAYMYT010000076.1:0-3148 GCA_964394755.1 uncultured archaeon | reverse complement strand
ATTATTCTACACTATTTATTCCGCACTAAGCATATCCTTAAACAGTGACATACTTACTTTTGCCTGCTTCTTAGGTACACCAAATATCTCAAATGTAATAGATCTGTTATATTTTATTTTCTGAAGCTCCTTCGCTATCCTCTGGAAATTTATCTTACCCATGCCTATAGGAAGATGTTCATCATGGTGTCCATTATTATCATGCATATGAAAATGATGAATATTATCAGGAAAGTTCTGTACTAAACTTATTATAAAAGGCATCTTTCCCTTAATGAATGCGTGCCCCACATCTATGTTAAGTCCGACATCAATCTTAGAATCTACAATGAACTGTATATCATCGATATCTTCCCATGTGTTTTCTACCAATAATCTTATTTCTTTCTTATCAGCATACTTCAAAATATGTCTAAAACTCTCTACATAATTTTTCATAATTCGTGTTTTTTTACTTTTTTCTGTTTCTATAAAAAATATATGAAAATTTACCATCTTTATTCCCAGCTCGCTTGATGCATTTATCATCATCTTTGCCTCTTCAAGCCATGCATTTCTCACTGTATCGTTAAGACTGCCAAGCTCACAGTGCACAGGCGCGTGAGCAACAAGAGCTTCTATATTATTCTCCTTCAAACTTTTTAGAATATTTGATTTTCTCTTGGTCAGTATCTCAGGTATCCATGGCCATTCCATACTTACTTCAACAAAATCAAAACCTTGCTTTGCTATATCAGTTATTTCATCCACTAAATCCTCAGCAGGATTTGTACTATGACCAAACTTTATTTTTGTTTTCGTATTCATTTCTATACCTGTCATATTATATTTCGATTGTTTGACATATTACCATGATTATTTGACATCATAGAACTATGTCCATTTCCCTCAAACCAGTTCAAACTATTTTTTACAGCTAAAGTAATACAGCTATTATCAAACAACGCCCCAAGTGTATGATTAGCATCCTTCATTTTATACAATTCAGCATTAGGCAAAAGCATGTTATAAAGTTTTTCTGCGCCTTCCAATGGTGCAGTTCCATCTTTTTCTCCATGAATAATAAATGTAGGAGTTTTTAGTTCACGAAGCTGCTCGATATTATATTTTTCTAAATCAGTTCTGTAAGATTCTGGAAGTTTTTTGAATATCCTCTCATTTTTCTGAAGTGGCGTTGAACTGATCGTTATGTGAGAATAGGGATATTCAAGCGCTGCAAAAAGTACTGCAAGCGCGCCAAACGAGTATCCAAAAACATCCAATTTATCTGGTTTATATTCCTTAATACAGTATTTTGTTGCATTAAGTACTCTTTCCTTTCTCAGAGTAAGGGTAGCATTAGAGTAGTCTTTAATAGGATGTTTTTCATCTAGAACACCCATTCGAAAAGTAGATATCCCATTTTCATTATAAAATTCTGATAGCTTTCTATACATTGAATTTCTATAACCATTCGTACTGCGGTCCATAATACCACTAAGATTTTCACTATATTCTACAACTATTCCTTTTTCTTTATTCATTCCTTTCCACCCTCAAACGCAGATGCGATCTCTATTAATTTTCCTTCTTGCATATGATCACCTATAAGATGAAGACCTATCATACGTTCACATGGCACACTGATATGAGGCATACCAGCAAGATTCACCGGTACTGTAAGCTTATCTATCGCATAGTGTTGCATCGGCGTCAACTTTTCTATTTCATTGAATTTAGGCGGTAATATTGGCATTGTTGGTGCAGCAATACAATCATACTTTTTAAAAATGAGCTTGAAATCATTTATCACATTATTTCTAGCTTGCATTGCCTTCAGATAGTAAGCTTTCCTATATCCAGACATCCTAGCAAATGTCCCCAGTATAATGCGGCGCTTTGCTTCTGTTCCAAAACCTTTTGCTCTCACTCTAGAAAAATACTCGTTGAAATCTCCGCCAAGACTATCATGAAGACCGTATCTCAACCCACAATACTTTGCAAGATTTGTACTTGCTTCACTCGTAGCTATAATATAGTATGCAGCTAGGGCATATTTTGTTGATGGAAGCGAAACTTCTGTGTATGTAGCACCAAGATCCTCCAACCGCTTAATTGATTTCCAGAATGCTTTTTCTACAACATCGTCGACATTTGTGTATTCTTTTGGAATAGCGATCTTAACTTTTAGGTTTTTGCCTGCTATTGCTGCGTGTTTTGTATAGTCGTATCCAGATCCGGGAAGAGAAGTCTGATCCTTTTGGTCGTAGCCAGCAATAATAGATAAGCCAAGGGCTGCATCCCAAACACACTTTGAGATGATGCCTATCTTATCCAAAGAATTTGCGTAGTCTATAAGACCATACCGTGAAACTAGGCCATAAGTCGGTGTGAGCCCAACAACCCCACAGAAAGCAGCTGGACAACTTATAGAACCGCCTGTACTTTCTGCAAGTGCTATGTGTGGATAATTTAATGCGGCTGTAAGACCTGCTGCACCACCTGATGAACCACCACAGCTCCTGGATGGATCTAGCGGATTTTTTGGAATGCCGTATCCGCTATTTACACTGAATGTTCCAAATCCGAATTCATCTTGGTTTGTTTTTCCTAATATACGGCCGCCTGCATGCTTCAATCGCGAGACTGATGTAGCATCAAAAGGTGGCATATATCCTTCCAGGATGCGTGAGCCAGCAGCGCTTTGCATTCCTTTCACACATATATTATCTTTCACGCTGATAGGCAGTCCATTCAAAGGATGTTCAACAGATATCCTCTTTGTAAGATCTCCAACAGTATTCAGAAAATTAAATTGTTTATTTAGTAAAACGACCTCTTCCTGCACCTGTGATGCAAAATCAACATAGTCTACATTAGTTTCTAAGAATTTTTGTACAGACATTGTATACTTCATATTACTGCATCACTTTTGGCCCCTTAAAAAAACCTTTTTCAACATGTTTTGTATTTGCAAATGCTTCATCCTGGCTAAGACTTTTTTCTACCTTATCTTCACGCCAAACATTCTGTTGAGTACCTAGATCTGTTGAAACTGCCTTTACTTTATCCAGTGTTTTGAATGCATCTAATATTTCAGCAAGTTCTTTCTGGAAGGATTTAGCTTCTGAATTAGTTATATCTAACCGTGCAAGCTTTGCAACATGCT
>CAYMYT010000075.1:0-3226 GCA_964394755.1 uncultured archaeon | reverse complement strand
CACAAATCTAAAAAGCTTTCAACATACTTTTCTTCAACCTGCAAAACTACACCATAACTCTCTGAGAATAATTTTTGGTGTATATCAAGATTACGAGGTCCAATTTCTTTATAAAGATGAACTGAAACTTTAACAGGCCTTCTAGTATTTGCAAATAATTCACCAACAGCATTACAGAGACCGCCTTCTTCTATTAAGTTAGCACTAGCTATGTATCCTTTTCTTACTGCTTTGATAATTGCAGCAACTTCCTTTCTGCATGTATCATAATCTATAGAAAAAGGACGGTCACCAAGACAATCAGGACCAAAAGATGTTTGAAGATAATCTGTTGCGCCTAAAGCATTCTGTCTGGCACCTACAAGAAAAAGCTTGCTGTCTTTATCGCTCATATTCCATGTAGCATAATTTTTAGGGCAGTTTGTCCAGCCAACAAGTCCAAGTATTGTGGTTGGTGGTATTGCTGTATTTGTATTTGCATTAGCCTTGTTTAAACTGCAGTTGCCGCTGTTTACAGTAACATTTCTTCTTTTATCTAAATTAAACTTCTCTGCAATTTCATCATCTTGTAATATCATTTCCATATATTCTGGTTCGAGCTCCCAATTATAACAAGCTTTTGCAACTCCTTGCTGACCTTGAACGAATTCCCACATCTCTTCAGGAACATCAGTTCTTCCATAATTCGCATTGTTCGTAACGCCTATAACAGAACAGCCAACTGTTGCCATCCTGTAAGCGCCACGTACAAAAGAATCTTCTGCCTGCAATTTCGGATCAAGTATACCTACTATAGGATTAGAATCAAAGGAAACACTGTAAGCAACTTTTCCTTTGAACAGTGGATGTGTTCTTAGAGTTGCACATCCCTCTCCTCTGTTAACTATGTTTGTCGACCTTACATGTTTGTCATAATGATCGTGTATATATGCATCACTCTTGAAGTTTATCGAGTCAAAGATCTTGTCTATTGCAGATGGAAGCGCTACATAGTCAGGCATTTTTTTGCCTCGCACAGATGGCTCTTTTAGATGCCTATAAAGAATTGGCCCTGAAGCAAGATCAGAAGCAGGAACATCAACATCTATAATTCCATTTCTTACAAAGACGTATCTTCCTGTGTTATTACATCTACCAACTATCTTTGCAGATGCACCCATGTTGATATAAGGTAATCCAATCTCCTTATTAAAAATATCTAGAACTTCTTGCGAATGATCCTTGTGCACTATTATCATAAATCTTTCCTGAGTTTCTGAATTGAGTAAAGTCTCTGAATCTCTTTCCTGGTTCTGCGGTACTAGATCCCCATTTATGACAATTCCAAATTTATCATGCATCTGCTCTACAGTACTACAAAGCAAGCCAGCACCACCCATATCTTTCATTGATATCAAATGCTTCCATCCATCTTTTATTGCTCTATCAACAACCAGTTCTATTCCCCTTGTACAAATTTCTTGGAGATGCGGATCAGGATCCTGGACAGCTTTTTCGTTCAAATCTGTCTTGGACATATCTATTGCATGAGAAGCTCCGATAACACCTCCAAGTCCTGTTGCATCAGAAGCTTTTCCTACATATATTGCAACATAATCCTCCGCGTTACCGAAAGGAACTTTATTCCTCATCAAACGTTCTTTCTTACTAATGCTAATTCCCATAACATTTACAAGATTATTTCCAGCAAAACCTGGGTGATATTTTATTGAGCCGTCACCATGTGGGATTCCCATCGCATTCGCATAATCTGCGATACCTTGTGTTGTCTCATCTGTATGCTGTTTTATTGGATCGCTGTGGCTGTTAAACTCAGGATGTCCTTGTCTTCTTGCTTCATAAGATGCCGAGACTTTTGAGCCGTCATTCACTATTTTATCTCTTTCATCCCCACCTACACCAGTAGCAGCTCCTGGATGTGCGCATACATAAGATGGCCAATTATGTGACTCTGAAGAATAAGAGGCTACTACAGTTTCTTTTTTGTAATTGACGAAGAAAGCCACGCTCGCTGCTTCATCACCTATAGCACGAAAATGATTTGGACCTGAATGCGGAAGCAAAGTTTTCAAATGGAATCTTGATGAACCATAGCTTGCATGCTCTGATTCCATTGTTGTTGCAGCAGCCTTCTCTGTTTTTGTAAGTTTTCTTCCAAGAATTGGTTCAAGTCTTTTATCATTTTCTGTTAGGTTAGAAAATGGCATGTCCTTAAGCGAAGCACTAACAGGTATTCCAAATTCGTCGTATTGTATCATTACAATCTCACACCACAATAAGGCAACTCCTTATCATTTAAAAATACGGTATCACCATCTACTGAAATGTATCCCTGTGAAATAAGCTCAAGTGCTCTCAGGTAAGCAGGTCCATCACCATATGATTTCATATTATTCTGCAAACAAGATGAGTATTCCTTCAAGCCATCAAGATCACCGTTATTAATTTTCTCAAGAATCTCTGAATTTACAATAAACGGCTTTGATTGAACTAATATAGGACCTTCATCAAAATCTTCTCTTGCAATATGTACAGTAGATCTTGTTTTCTGCTCACCACTAGCTATAGCATCATATACAGCATTCTCACCCTTTATTTTCCTGGTAAGTTTGTTGCATTCGGTAAGTTTTCTTACTTCTTTTGAAGATAGTCGAGAAACATCTAACCTGTAAGAAGTTGGGCTGCTTAATATCGTCAAATCTGCAGGATGCACATTTAGAATTCTGTTTTCATATTCTTTGAGAATAGGGTGACTGAGAATATGCATATATCCAGACATGCATATAATATCTGGGTTGAATTGCTTTATTTCTTTTGTTAGCATTTCATAAAAATTGTAGCGCGAACTCCAATTGTTTGGATTTAATTCATTCTTAGAATAAAAGTCATTTCTGCTTATGAACAAGTCAGGTATACCATTATCTTTACATAATTGCCTACCACTTGCATCTTCTTTGTCCGTATAGGCGCCTGTTACCCTATATAATTTACCATAATTTTCATCATTGAGCATAGCTTTGAGGCTACTTGCTCCGCCTGAAAAGAAAACAACAACGTTCATGATTTCTTTACTTGGTGAGTATATTTTCATAATTAAACATCTTTGATGCAGATGCAATTAATAGCAACTACTAATAAAATTTTTACATAATTCTTCTTATAGTTAAGCTTGGTTTTATCATAGAAATTTGGTAATTATATTGTAATTTTTTTGTGATTTCTTCAC
>CAYMYT010000074.1:0-3458 GCA_964394755.1 uncultured archaeon | reverse complement strand
GATCTCTTCCAAGCAACTCAGCACGTGAAGCTATCTTCTCACTCCTTCAGCAATTCTTGAACTTTATAGTTTTCCATAATTTCTCAACCTTTCAGATTATTTCTAGCTCTATATTGACGTAATCCCCAGTTATTGCTCATTTCATGCCAATTTGAAATATACTTATTGAACTTATACCCATTCCTTTTTTCAAAATCTCTGGCAGCTTCTTTCTGCAATTCTATATCTTGTATTCCTGAGCGCCAATTCTTAACATCTTTAAGATATTCGTATGTCAGTCTTCTTCCAACTTTTCCAGGAGCCCTATAGTATTCAACACCATGGTCCCAGGTTCCATGTTTTTCTTTACCACGTGTAACAATTCTTGCAGCTGCATCCAAAACTTTTAGGATGTGAGCCCTATCATCATATTTCTCTGCGCAGGCAGGATCATAATTGCAGCTTTCAAGCATATCTTTTAACTGCTTGCCGTGTTCCTCATCACTGCTCTTCTCAGAGTTACCATAAATTTTAAGACCATACTTTTTCGCAACAGGTCCCTGTATATGAACAACTCCTAATCCACCATCATTACCTGCATTAGGTTGCACAGGGTCGCCATAACTTTCCTGCATTATCATTCCTGCTAGTGTATCTTTTGGCATTCCGTGAGCTGTCTCGACCGATCTGTAAATTGGTTCCCATCTAAGCGTTCTTTGTATTCGTCCTATCTTTGTGTCTTTGTCTGCAAGTTTTGTCCCTGAAAAATTGTGTTCTATAACATTTTTGTATCCAAGTTCTTCATATATTGTTGGCCTATTTTCTGTTGTAGGTGATTCTTCTGTTATTGCTGAATGTTTGACTTTTTGTAAAACATCTTGACGTACTTCCTGAAAATGAGGATTAATTTCTGAGCCTAGATATGCAATAGATGCTACGAGTGCACCTGTTTTAACCCAAGATGCAATACTACTTTTATCTATGTCATCGTTTATTCGAGAAGCCAAATATTTTGCTTTGCTGTTTTTTGACTTGGAAAAACTATATTCAGCCATAAGTGCTGCACCAGTACCCATCATTATCAGAGCATTTGTAGGATCAGAATAATCAGTTCTATTAATTAATTCAGCAGCACCGTATACAGTTCCTAAATTAGCGGCTGCTAATAGAAGATATTTATCCATTGTAGGTTTTGCTGTATTCCTAATGCTCTGAGATGTTCTCTTAATTTTTTCAGACGTTCTCTTAATCCTATAAGGCGTTTTCTTAAACCATTCTATAGTATTATCAGTTCCCCTTTCAATAGCTCTACCCACATCTTTCCAATTTATACTATACTGCATAATCTTATTACTCTTTAGTAGTATATAAAGCTTTCTATTATACATTAGTAGGTAATCAGATCTTCTTTGTATCCCACGACTATCTTCAGAAATCAAAGATTTCTGAGATCTCCTCGAAAAGCAAAGCTTTTCAGGATCTTGAAAAACCAAAGGTTTTTCACAGATTGAAAAACCTTGGTTGTTCACAGAAAGTCGTGGGTTTATGAGAAGATATGATCTAGAACACGCCCTTTGTACATACCGACTATCCTCAGAAATCAAAGATTTCTGGGATCTTGAATAACCGAAGGTTATTCATAGAAAGTCGGTATTTTCGGGCGTGTTCCAAATGGTGAAGTGATTAATATGTCAGTGAAAAAGATTTTGATGCCTATATTGGTAGCTGGAATTTTAGCATCTGGCTATGATGAAGCTCATGGTCGTTCGAGAAAATTATCATGTAATAGTGAGCCAAGCATAGATTATGGGAATCGCTATATATTCCAGTCACTATCAAATAATGATTTTGAACAGATCGGATTTGAATACGATATTTTTGAGCAAACAAATAATCACGGTCATACTCCTGGTTACACCAATACATTTAACTTGGATTTAGTTGAGATGCCGCTTGATGTTAATCTCCGAAAGGAAAAACGCGTAAAAGGTGATGACTATAACGCTGATGGCTATGTTGATAGATTAAGAATACATAGAGATGATGATAGTAAGTTTGGACCAAATAGTTTACCTGGAGAAATTGTTTTATACAGAGGTCCAGCATATTTAGAAAATCTTTTATTTGAGTTTGGAAAACGTCTTATCGTAACCGAGCTTAGAAAGGATATAGCAAAATCTACACCAAAAATTTCTTACGACGAAACAGGCATTGCGTTGCGCACCACTAATACAGATCATGTTGGGTATATTTTTATTCCAAATGATTCTGAGGAAATGAAAGAAATTTTTAATACTGTAGATGGAATATTCAATGATATTTACATAAGAAGTACCACGAAGATAGGTGATGGTAGGATAATAAAATTAGACAAAGTTCCAAATATATGCGATAAGTATGGAAAAGGTATACTTACTTTGTTAGAATATGAACCAGCTGATCTCTTTGAGTCTCTTACAAACGCTAAAACTTTACGTCTTGATCTAACTAAATAAATTTTTACTGCTGTTTTTATAAACTAATATTACACTAATTCCATGTATTTCAGCGATTGGGTAAGCGATGATGTGGTCTGTAGTGCAGGTTTCAATCATCATCAACCATCTTACGGTATTCAGAAAGAAGGAAAATACTATAATGTTCATATAGGACAAATAGGAGCTGATAAATTGAATATTATCGTAATAGAAGGAATCCGGTATCGTAAAGACGGCCAAAGAAAGGAATGGTTCTTTGGTACTTACAATGGGAAACGTCCTGGTGAATTCACATGTGATGAGTACAAAACTACATGTGATAAAATCGAGAAAATGATAGCTGGAAAAAATAAGGTTCCTGGATATCTACTGGAGCCCTACATAAAAAAGGCATTAGAAAACTATTTCAAGAAATGAGTTTTGACGAATACTGCATGCACTCAATAAGCGAATCATTTATCAAGCTAATGGAGTAGCTGGATATTTGGCGCTCAAGCCTTTTCTCCAGTAAATATTTTTTTGAAAATATTTATTATGCATAGTATTCATTCTACCAATAAACTCTTCTGCTATTGGCATGTTTGAAACCAGAGCAGAAAGTTGTTTACTTGATTTAGATAATATTTCATATCCTGCATTCTCAAGAATATCTTTTTTGTCTCCTTGGAAATCAATAGAATTGATAGTTACATTTACAGTGAATGGAGATTCTGCATAAATATCAACATACTGATAAAGTAGACTACTGTGCGATAAACTATCACTAGAATATATTGTTGTATCTTTAGTCCAAGAATCTTGTCTATTGTCTAGTTGTAATTTTCCATTTCGTGGTAAACTAATTTTCATATATGGTGTAAGAATCATACAGTCAGGAAATTTTAATCTTCCATAGTCATCACTTGAAAATCTATCATCTGCTTTCTTTATTCTTTTTTCAATCTCGTCAATTATTTGGTCTTCTCGTTTTCTTAGTAATTTCAGGTACTTATCTGTATCCAT
>CAYMYT010000073.1:0-3487 GCA_964394755.1 uncultured archaeon | reverse complement strand
AGCTTTTCGAGATGTCAGAAAGCTTCGCTTTCTGCACAGACTAGTGGTATGCTAGGGTATCGAATGCTATTACCATGCTAAAGAATTACATGTGTTCTAAGATGATAATTCTAGATAGTTATATCTGTTAGTATACTTTCGAGAAGCAAAACCCTTTTATAATTCGACCATTATAATTAGCATGATCAAAGATGTTAATATATCCAACATCTTTGTCATCTCAGAAATCTTTTATGATAATACCTATAACTAAAGTTATAGGTTTTACAGAAGGTTTCTGCAGATAAATATGGGTCAGTTCAATATCAGTTCTATACTTGATAATCGAACTACAAGATTTGATGATTATTATGGATTTGGGGTCAGAATCAACTACTACAGTAATGCACGTAAGAAAGAGAGATGGTTCTTTAGAACCAGTAATGATAGATAAGATAGTCAACAGAGTTGCACGATGTGCAGCTGGGTTAAAAAATGTTGACTCAATGAGAGTTGCAGTAAAGACAATTGGTGGTCTATATGACGGTGCTAGCACAATTGAACTTGATACGCTTGCTATCCATAATGCTTCCTTACTTTTATTCGAAGAACCTGAATATTCAAAGCTTGCTGCTCGCCTATTGACAGTACTCATCTCTGAAGAGGTTGGAATGCAGGGCATCTACTCGTTTTCACAATCGATAACAGCTGCACATCATTTTGGCTCGGTTTCTGACAGTGTGGCAGAATTTATGTCAAAAAATATACGCAAGATAAACGAGAGTATAAAAGACGAAAACTCAGACTTGTTTGAATATTTCGGGCTTCGTACAATATATGAGCGCTATCTACTAAAAAATCCTGAAACTAGAAAAGTAATTGAAACACCCCAATACTTTTTCATGCGTATTGCCTGTGGCTTAGCAAAAAATGTAGAGGAGGCAATAGAGTTCTATAATTTACTGTCATCTTTTGATTTTATGTCAAGTACACCAACGCTCTTTAATTCAGGCACCACAAATCCACAGATGTCTTCCTGTTTCCTATTGGATTCACCACAGGATAGTCTTGAATCAATATATAACAAGTATACAGATGTTGCAAAACTATCGAAATTCTCTGGTGGTATTGGTATTGCATATCATAGGGTGCGTTCTCGCGGTTCAACTATTAGGGGTACGAACGGTTTATCAAATGGTATTATTCCGTGGCTGAAAACACTTGATTCATCGGTGGTAGCTGTTAATCAGGGTGGCAAGCGTAGAGGTGCATGTTGCGTATATCTTGAAACGTGGCATGCAGATATAGAAGAATTTTTAGAGCTTAGGAATAGTACTGGTGATCAAGCAAGACGCGCGCATCAAATAAATACCTCAAACTGGATTCCAGATATATTCATGAAACGAGTAGAAGAGGATGGCATGTGGTCACTTTTTGATCCAAAGATTGTTCCTCACTTTACAGATCTATTTGGTAAAGAATTTGAAAAAGCTTATGTGGAAGCAGAAAACAAAAAAATGTATACTAGACAAGCAAAAGCGAGGGACATATATGCAAAAATGATGAAATCACTGGCTGAAACTGGCAATGGATGGATGACTTTCAAAGATGCCTGTAATAATAAATCGAATCAAACAGGTTCTGGTGATGTTGCTCATTCATCAAATTTATGCACAGAAATTATTGAAGTGAGTTCAGATTCAGAAACAGCTGTATGTAATTTGGGATCAATTAATCTTGCTAATCATGTACGAGCAGGCAAATTTGATTTTGAGAAATTAGCAAAAACTACTAGGATGGCAGTTAAGTATTTGGACCGTGTTATAGATCTTAACTATTACACTATACCTACTGCAGAAGCATCTAATAAGAGGTGGCGTCCGATTGGATTAGGTATAATGGGATTGCAGGATGTCTTCTTTAAACTTCATATAGCATTTGATTCACAGGAAGCAAGAGAGCTTTCAACAAAGATTCAGGAAGAGATATACTATAATGCAGTACTGGAGTCATGCGAACTTGCAGAAAAGTATGGTGCTCATCCTTCTTTCCAGGAAACTAAGGCTGCTAAAGGTATATTTCAATTTGAGTTATGGGGATTAAAATTAGATGGCCGTTGGGAGAAGTTGCGTGAAAAAATGATAAAAGGTATGCGAAATTCATTGCTGCTTGCTATAGCCCCTACTGCTACTATTGCTTCTATAGTTGGGGTCTACGAATCTATAGAACCGCAGGTTTCGAACATGTTCAAGCGTGAGACTATGTCAGGAGAATTTATGCAGATAAATCAATATCTTGTAAGTGAACTTAAGAAAATTGATATGTGGACAGAAAAGGTTAGGGATAAAATAAAGTTAGCTAATGGTTCTATACAGAATATAGATGGAGTACCAGAAGATATCAAAAAGAGATTTAGAACTGTATGGGAGATTACAATGCGTTCTTTGATAGATATGGCTGCTGACAGAGGTCCATTTATTGATCAGAGCCAGTCACTTAATTTATTTATTGAGACCCCAACAATTGAAAAGTTGTCGTCTATGTATATGTATACCTGGAAAAAGGGTTTGAAAACGACGTACTATCTGCGATCAAGACCTGCTACACAGATAGCAAAGTCTACTGTGTTCACAGAGAATTTGCTAGAACAGGTTAAAGGTAGTCGTGAAGTTATTATTAGTAGTAGCGGAGAAACAAATGAGCCACAGATTTGCTTAGCTTGTCAATAGAACAATAATAAATACAATTATAATGAAGTAAAGTGATAAAATAAGTGATAAATAATATGATACTAGAACCTGGTTTGAATTTGATGCTTAGACCGATGAAATATCCAGTCTTTTATGAGATGTACAAGTCTGCTATTAAGAATACATGGACTGTTGAAGAAGTAGACTTCTCAAAGGATATAGAAGATATACATATGAGACTGACAGCATCTGAAAGGCATCTTCTTAATAGACTAATCGCATTTTTTGCAACTGGGGATAATATCGTTCAAGAAAATGTTGTATTGAGTTTATTCAAGCACATAAATGTCCCTGAAGCAAAATTGTATCTTGGTAGGCAAATATTCGAAGAGTCTTTGCATGTAGAATTCTATTCGTTGCTTCTGGATAATTATTTACCGGATATGGCTGAGAGAGAAGAAGCATTCAGAGCAATTGAGAGTATACCATCTGTAAAAAAGAAAGCTGACTTTTCGTTCAAGTGGATGAATGAAATGAATAAAATAGATGAAATTAGGACGGATGATGATAGACGAACATTTCTTAAGAATATGATTGCATTTGCACTTTGCAATGAAGGTATGTTCTTCTTCGCAGCTTTTGCTTATGTATATTTCCTGAGATCAAAAGGCTTGCTCAATGGACTTGGTACAGGAACTAACTGGGTGTTCAGGGATGAGAGTCTACATATAACATTTAGTTATGAAGTTGTAAAGAATATACTTAGAGAGTATCCAGATCTATTTGATGAGACGATGAAGAAGAATGTAGTTGAGATG
>CAYMYT010000072.1:0-3505 GCA_964394755.1 uncultured archaeon | reverse complement strand
CCATGGACATACTTAGGATGTATTCGAGATGTTAGAAAGCTTCGCTTTCTGAACAGACTAGTGGCATCTTGAAATTGGTTAGTGACCACTGGTATCTTGGAACACACCCAAAGTGTGTTCAATCTACGAAGAACCATTGGTTCTTCGAGATCCCAGAAAGCTTTGCTTTCTGAGGAGATCATCTGCAGAAACCTTATAGGTTTCTGAGATCACAAAGATGTTATAGATATTAACATCTTTGATGATATATTCCTATGAAATATCTTGAACATGCCATAGTAAAAATAAGGCATGTTCAGGATCCCATCTTCTCACAGGAATATTAAGAAGATGAGATTAGGAATATCTGATTACGCAGTGGTTCTTACATCTCGCATTTCCACCACTAGTCACATCTTCGAAAAGCAAAGCTTTTCGAGATATCAGAAAGCTTCGCTTTCTGAATAGACTAGTGGAAATGCAAGATTTATACTAAAATGCCTAGCACTAATATAGAAAGCACTCCAAGCAGAACAGAAAGTATTACTCTCATATTAAAGACTTTGTGTGCTTCAGGCAAAAGGTCACTTGCTCCTACATATATGAAAGAACCTGCTGCAAATGCCAGAATATGCCTAAAGAATTCGTCTGAAATATACGATGAAAGAACTGCTCCTATTGGTGTCAGAATTGCTGCTATTACTAATACCATGAGTATCTTATCGAATTTATAACCAGCTTTCTTCATCAGTATCGTTGTTGAAAAGCCCTGTGGAATCTCGTGCATGATGACAGCTATTGTAATGGTAAGACCAAGTGCAGGATTTATCAGATAGCCTGCTGCTATGGCAGCTCCATCAACAATATTGTCGATGCTTATACCTATAACGCCCCATGCAGTATCGTGTGTTTTGCACTCACGCTCACCGCATGCATGTATCATCAGAATTTTTTCGACAAGATAAAAGAAGAAAAAACCGAAAGCTAGTGCTAGTGCGTCGAAGCTACCTGGTCTTAATTCAGGTATCATACCTAAGAAGGCTGTTGTGATAAGGGTACCTGCAGCGAATCCTATAGAGTAGCGCATCTGAATTTTTCTAAGGCTTGGAAATCTTGGAAGTAGACCACCTATTAGGACACCAAGACCTGCTAGAATTGCGTAAAGAATGTACATCATGAATACTATAGTTATGGACAATACTATTTAAAATATTATTTATCTTGGTGTTTTATAGCAAAACCAGAAAGAGATGATTTTGCTAGTAGGAGTCCTGCGACGGTTGGACGACTATAAATATGCTATTTGACTGGTTATAATAGGTTTGTATGGCTAAAACCAATAGCATTCTGAAAATATATAGGGTATTACTTTCTAAGTATGGCTATCAAGGGTGGTGGCCTTTAGTATCACAAAATTCTGTGAATTATCACCCAGCTAACTACTCTATACCAAAAAATGATCTTCAGAGATTCGAGATATGCATCGGTGCTATTGCAACTCAGAATACAAGCTGGCTGCAAGCAGAAAGAGCCCTTTGCAACCTAAAAGTACTTGGTGCATTGGATCCCATGGTAATGAACAAAACACCACTGCAAAAACTCAAAAAAGCTATAAGGCCAGCAGGTTACTTCAATCAAAAAACAAAAAAGATCATGGAATTTACAAAGTTTTACAATTCATTGGATGGGGCGCCGACAAGAGAACGGCTACTTAAAATTTGGGGCATTGGACCAGAAACAGCTGATTCAATTCTTCTGTATGGTTTTATGATACCAACGTTTGTGGTGGATGCTTATACGAAGAGAATTTTTGTCGACCTAAATATGATTTCTGAAGAAGCAAAATACGCAGAGATAAAATCATTATTTGAAGAGAATCTTCCAAAGGATTTCAAAATATATCAGGAGTACCATGCATTGATAGTTAAGCATGCCAAGGAATTCTATAGAGGAAAGAATAGTAACGTATATCCAATTAGATCTTCCACAAGTATATTATAGAAAAAATTATAGAAATATATGGTAGTCAAAACTGCTCATATCCACAAAAAAGGCAGTCTTGGTATTCCATTTCTTCTGTTATTGGTTGGCTTAATTGGTGCCAGCATCATTCTTGGTGTACTACCATCTTACTCGACTACACCTTCTGAACCGTCTGAGTCTTACTTACCTAAATCAACTGAATTGGTTGAGTCATCTGAACTGTCTGAATCTTTTGAGTCATCTAAATCTTTTGAGTCATCTAAATCAACTGAACCAACTGAACCGTCTAAATCACCTACACCGTCTAAAGTCTACGAATCCCAAGAAGCATACCAAAGCAATGCTTGCCCTAACCCCATCTTTACACATTCTCCAATCAACATAAGCAAAGTCTATGCACTTACACCCATTGGACAGATGACCCCACCAGACCACACATTTCCAGCTCCACACCAATATGCATACGTAATAAATCCATTTACAAAACCACAGAATATTTCAACAGAGGTTTATGCACCAGCCAACATGACCCTAACTCAAATAGCATTAAGGCACTACAACAAAATAGGACAAAAAACTGATTATATTGACTATACGCTGGTCTTTGAAGTTTGTGACAAATTCTATTATTATCATCACCATGTAACTACCTTAACTTATCAGCCTTTCATAGATGCTGTCGAAAAACTTTTGCCTACGTGCGCCTTCAGTAAAGAAAGAAATGAAGATGTTTGCAATGGAAATACAAAAATAAAAATTACAGCTGGCACCCAAATAGGTACAACAGGAGACCTTCAGGCAAGAGTTCACGGTCTTGATATCGGTGCAAGAGATTTCAGAGTTGATAAACGCAACTTATACATAAATCCAGAAAGACACTGCAAATATGGCAATAATGTTTATGATAGATGCAATACAGTATGTGCTTTCGATTACTTCTCTGAAGATCTTAGAGAACAGTTCATATTTACAAATGGAAGAAATCTTAGTATAACTAATCTTGCATGTGGAGACGTATTTGGTGACATTACAGGAACTGCACAAGGATATTGGTTCAAAAAAGGATATAGCCAAAAATTCGGTGAGTCAGAACATCTATATTTAGGTCCTGACAATCTCATACCAGGAATAAGAACAGTTTCAATGGGTACTTCTGTACCCAGTATGCTAGCAGGATACTATCAATACGAACCCCGATATTCTGGATCTACTAATAGGGATTTCAAAGATATCAAGGATAATACAATTTATTGCTTTGAGTTAAGCGGTAGAGCTAGTGCTGTAATGATTTTACAGATGAGTGGATCATCTTTGAAAATCGAGAAGCTTACCACTTCAACTTGTGGAAGTGATCCATGGACTTTCAGCACGCAAAGCACAGATTTCGAGAGATGATTTTGGTGTATTCAAGATGAAGAATATTATATTTTTTCTGTTAATGGTTTCATTAGTTACCATAATATATTTTTCACTTTCACAATCACAAGATATTCTGAAAAATATTCTTGAAGATACTGATACATACTCTCTCATAAAATCATCT
>CAYMYT010000071.1:0-3652 GCA_964394755.1 uncultured archaeon | reverse complement strand
TCAGAAAGCTTCGCTTTCTGCACAGACTAGTGGTAATGCCAGATATCTAGTCTTGGTGTTGTAAATTTAGTGCAAATTTATTGTACAGGTATAAGTTCTTCTATAGGTATTATGATAGGTTCTTCTATAGGTTTTGTAGTATAGGTTCCGATGCATTCATGGAAAATATTTTTCCATTTCGTTATTCTACTAGTGTAATCTTTACCTGCATCCGAATTACACCCATGCTTTTTAGTATCTTCGTCATAGTTAGTGCCTCGATTATATGTATGTAAGATTCTATTACGTCCACATTTTTTGGCATAATCATCAAGTACTCTTACACCTCCTATAATAGCCTTTTCTGGGTTGAATCTTTCATCTTCGTCAGCAGTTTTACAACCTTCAATTATTCCATTTAATTTTCTGCATTCTGAAATTTCCCCACTAAACTTTTTACCTTCAGAATCTTTACAGTTGTGATTTCTATTTTTTTTATATCTCCAAACATTAATTTTACCAGTATCTCTAGCTGTGTCAGGTATCATCTGCATCAAGCCTGCTGCAGCACATGGACTTACATCACCTTCTATCCATTTAGATTCTACTGTAATAAGACCTGCTATAAGACTGATTTCTTCTCTTGTGTCGATATTGTTGTCTATATCGAAACCTATTTCATTTACAGCACTTTCGATAGTACCAAGATGCTTTTTGAAGCTATCAAGATATTCAGGGTGCTTCTCGAATCCTTCACATGTTTGAAAAATTTTTCTAGAAGTACCGACTTTAGGAGCTTCTTCAGCTGGTTCTTGTCTTAGCGGTGCAGTTATTGGAACACTCTTTTGTTTACTTGCAATAAATGTATATTTAGGCAGCTCTGCTGTTATTATGCCTGTTCGTGATTCTTCGATAATTGTATCTGGAAGAGTTTTGAAACTGCATCTAAATGAATATATGCTCTCGAACCTGCCTGATGTTATTGTAGCTTCTGGTAAATTACAATCTAGGATCCCGCTGCCTTTATTTCCAATTTCTTTACAGTTATTGCACTCTATACTTTGGGGATCTATAATCAACGGATCAAAAGATAGATTTAGTTTGTCCCCTTTATTCAATTGTATTATGCCATCACTTTTTGCGTTTGACAATGAAACTACAAGCAAGGATTCTCTTCCAGCTATAAGAGGCTGCAGCGGCACAAATAATGAAAGTCTGCCAGGTGTATTAGGCCATATAGAAACTACTTTCTGGAAAAGTGGATCACGAAGTTCGCGTGTTCTCTTTTCAAGTTCATTATTAGTTATGACCTCTACAAGCAATGCTGAGTTTGTTCCGTACTCATAACTTACACTTATGTTGGGTTTTGCTATGCGTAGTTCTGCTTCTTTTCCTTTTTCTGGAGGATCAGCTTTCAGATCCTTGAAATTCAAAGTAGTAGATTCTCGGCGCTTTAAATCACCGAGTTTTATTGAAGAGGCATTACTCTCACAATGTTTTTCACATAGCACGCTTACAACTACATTATGGGCATCTTGTTCACCCTCATTCTTAATAACTGCAAATACCGTGAATTCCTCGCCAGCAGGTACACTATGTGGAAGCGCTTCAAATAGATTAGTTTCCACGCCCTTTGTTACAGTAAGTGGTTTTTCAGGTCTTGCTGCCAATTGTTCCTGTCTAGCATAATATTCTGTCGGATTCGTGATAAGAAGCCGTAAATCTGTAACTCCGGAACTAATTGAACTAAAAATAATATCTATTGGTGCATTTAGCTGGTCAGTAGCTTCGTGATAGTAAGCGTTGTAAGGGCCTAATGCAATCCAGCCAAATATCATGATAACAACGCTTACTTGAAAGGCTGTATCAAAGCCACTTAGCATGTAAATCTGAACTATTCCAAAGAAGAATGCAGTTATACCCCACCAAAAGAGAAATCCAGCTAAACCGTTGGCTACGCCGAACAAACTGAAAATGCCTCCTGAACTGGCAAAAAATTCTGGAGTTCTGCCTAATGCAAACATTAGTATCGTTGTAGAGAATGCAATCATTACACCTGAGATGAAGTGTGACAGAGTTTCTATTAGTGAACGTGAATTAAACATGGTCATTGCCATGATTATAAAACCTGCCAGTGCTGGTAGAATTATAAACAGTAAATTAGATATTAAAGTAAATGTCGGACCGCCTGGTATGATCCATGTTGATAGAAACAAGACTTGGAGAATTACCATTATAGTTCCTAAAAACCATGGTCCTGTAATTAGTGACCAAATATTTTGCCACAAATTATACCAACCAGCACCAGCACTAAGTGCGCTTGTACCTACACCTTTACGAATGCCAAGCTTTGCACCTATCAACCATGAAGAAGCCTTTTGTACAACAATGCGTGCATACTGTATTGCTAGGTAGTCGGCTTCATCTTCTAACGCTTTTTCAATGTCTTTGAGCCTTTCTCGACTTTCGTCATCATAAAGACCATACTCCTTCAACAGAGCGGTTTTAAAATCGCCAAGTTCACCTTTAAGCGCGTTAGCAATTTTTGCCCGAGTTTTTTCGAAATTTTCAAATTCTTTTTCTAACTCATCAACTTTCTTTCTTTTTTCTTCGGACTCTTCGCTTAATCTTTTAAGTTCTTCTTTGTACCTAATAGCTTCTGCTTCTTCATCTGCTTCTAATTTCTCATGCCTACTGAGTATATCTACAATGTTTTGTATGGCCTCGAATGCGTCCTTTGTTGGTCTACCTTTGAGTCGCTCTTTAGTTTGTTGTCCAGCATGTTTTTCGAAACTTCTGACAAAATTCTCCTGTGTTTTTTTGTAGTTATCTTCAGCAGCCTTGATCTCATTCTTGAGGTTTTTTATTTTATTTGCTACATCCTTGAGTTCAGTATTATAATATGCTTTTGCCCTTCTGTGTAATAGGCGAATACCACGATTAAGCGCTGATCTCATCAGTGGGTCTTCCATCGTTTGTCTCAATTTTTCTATGCGTTTGTTAATTTCTTCACCTTTTGGTACACTACCCATAAAGAGTGAACGTCCTGTCTTTCTTGCTATAATTTCAGAACCTCGTATTGCGTCGGCCATTGTATCACGGTTAAATATGCGCTTTAGTCTTGAGACCGGTTCTTTAGGTGTATCTCCTGGCTCTTTTTTAATTCTTCGCATATTTGCAAGTTCTTCCCTAAGTTTTTTTATTGCAACTTTAGGGTTACGCACTGCACCGCGTATTGCATCAGATACCACGAATTTCAAAGGTCTTTTTCCAGGTGTTTTAGGTGCTCCTGGCTCCTTTTTAATTCTGTGCATATATGCAAGTTCTTCCCTAAAAACGTTTTTTATTAAAGTGTCTGCACTATCGCTGCTATAACCCCTTTCTATCAGTATTTTTCTACAATCAAGAACTTTCGGATCTGTTTTGAAGAGGTTAAATATTTCAGATGGACTTGTTAGTGGAAATCGTGCTATGTAGTCTCTAGCAACTTCTCTGAGCTCGTCTAGAATATCGTATATTTCTGGGGGTTTTGGTGGTTTTGGTGGTTCTGGTGGTTCTGGGGGTTCTGGTGGTTCTGGGGGTATTACCATTAGTTCTCTTGGGCCTAGTTTTTCTAACTCTCTTGGGCCTAGTTTTTCTAACTCTCTTGGGCCTAGTTTTTCTAACTCTCTTG
>CAYMYT010000070.1:1704-3762 GCA_964394755.1 uncultured archaeon | reverse complement strand
CTTTCAAGGATAGGAACTTCTGCTCTGCATATTGGGCACCAATCAGCATAGAAGTATAATACTATTGTTTTGCCTGTTGTTAGTGCAGTGTCGTAATCAGGCTTGTTAAAATCAATTAGAGGTGAGGATGTGCCAGCAAAAATCTTTCCGGTATATTTTATCATAGTCTCTCCAGACTTTTCCATCATAGCACCTTCTTCTTTCTTCATCATAGTCTCTCCAGACTTTTCCATCATAGCTCCTTCTTCTTTCTTCATCATAGTCTCTCCAGACTTTTCCATCATCTCTCCAGACTTTTCCATCATCTCTCCAGACTTCTCCATGGTATCTTTTTTCATCATCGAGTCTGTAGCATTTGTACTGTTGGAAACACAACCAGCCACAAGAATCATAATTACAGCTAGTGCAGATAGAATTAAGGTCTTCATTGAAATTATGTATCATACTACGGTATAAAAAGATTTTCCCACATCCAATTTTGAATCAGATCTTCCTTGTATCACACGACTGAAGTCGTGGGTTTGTGGGAAGATATGATCTGGAACACGTCCTTAATAAATACCAACTAAAGTTGGTAGTTTTGGACGTGTTCCAGATAGCATGCACAATCTGGTTAAGAAGATATGGTCGACAAAATAATATATATGGAAAGTCGTATGGAAACTCCTATAGAAAAACATATGAGAAAACTCCTGCAATATCTGACATCAGGAACAAGGGGCGGCTATGTCAGAGTTCAAATAATAAATATTCTCATGGAAAAACCATGCAATACAAACTACATTGCAAGGAAACTTAATCTAGACTATAAAACTGTTCAGCATCATCTCAGAGTTCTATCAAAAAATAACATAGTGACTGGTACAGGCACTGCAGTGGCTAAAAACATACATGAGTATCGTATATCAACTTTTGTACAGAGTATGAACGTTTTTAGAGATATCTTTGTCAATACAACTGCAAGTACTACAGAGACAAGAATATTGGACAGCTCTAGGAGGTACACATGGCAATAATGATGAATTTTGCAATGCTAATGGAAGCATTGAATATCATAATATTGATATTTTTATTGCACATATACACTCAAAACTATAAACACATCAAAGCAAAATTCAGTCTAGGCCTAGTTTTCTTTGCAAGCTTTTTTTTGTTAGAAAGTATGCTAGCCCTTTATTTTAATATAACTATGATGGATTTCTATGCTGCACTGGAGCTGCCAACATTGGTCCTACATACACTTAAGACAGCTGGCCTAATTGTATTACTGTTCATAACATGGAGAAGTTGAACTGAAATTAATCATTTTTTATGAATGCATTGATATTCTTCTTCATTATGAAAGATCTGTTGCATATTTTGAAATCTGAAATTCCTAAGTAATTTCTCCACATATAGATTATTATAGTTGCCTGCTATATTGATATCACCTATCAAGTTTTCACTATCAAACTGGTTACGATACGTTTTTATATAAACAAAAACCCTTGAAGTAATTGTATCTGAACCACCGAGTCGGTGAAGAGCTTTTAATGCACTAACTTGAGTTCTACAATCAGAATAAGAAGCATTTTTATATAAGTGATCTGCTACAATTATCTTTTTTTTGTTACTAACTTTTCTTGCAGCATCTACAAGTGGTAGGAATGCATCGCGGTCTCTGAATTCGAGCAATCTGTCAACAGCAATATCACCTCCAATTTTGCCTACAATGGTGTAAATATTATTTTTTGCAGATTTTTCATGTTCAGCTATTATTTTTCCTATTAACTCGTTCTTCCTTGATGGATGGTGTGATCCAAGACGTGATTCAGCATCAAACCAACCGTAGTCTTTTTTATAAATCATCCTAATTAAGTGATGTATAGCTCTTGGATCTTCCAGATCACCTAAGGCTACAGAAATTTTATTTTTTGTTTCGTAATCCTTATATCCATATAATCTTTTTACAAGCGGCTCTAAAGCTCGTGAGTCTGTTTGTCCTAGTGCAGAAACTATTCCATGAATATAATTCGTTTGATCATCAACACGGTAAATCTTTTTTTCATCTTCATCAGA
>CAYMYT010000070.1:0-1694 GCA_964394755.1 uncultured archaeon | reverse complement strand
CCTTCAATGTTTTTTCATGTTCGTTTAGTAAAGCTAGCAGATGCTCTACTGAAGATGTTTCTGCATAACTACTGATTATTAGTTGTCTTAAGTCATTTTCAGAATATTGTGTTTCATCATTCTGATATCTTGATAATAAATAGGAGTTTTCACCCATCTTGATAAGATTTTTAACAGCAGGCATTTCACATTTACGTGAATCAATGAATTTTTTGAATAAATATGCCTTATCTTTCATGCGTGTACTAAGCCCAGTTGCATATACAGCTTCCGCAGTTTTACAATGCACATCAGATATTTTATACTTAGTCTCACGATGAAAAGGTATCGCAATTTCATCAAGTAAACTATATTTATCAGAGAGAAAACTACGTAAGAATCTTTCTGTGTCTGGGACATATCTGTGTACTATCGCAGCTTCAATCTGATTTTCGTACCTTGAGTATTTGCGATCTTTATACTCTCCAAGTTTTGTAAGTGCCGAGATAATAATATACGTTGATAAACATACCAATGCTGCAAATCCTCCACACCCAATACCTTTATTACTCATAACTATGATAGATTCGTATCCCATGAAGTGGATGAATCTGATATTCTGTCTTCTTACAAAGCATTAAAAAGTATCTCTTAAGTAACGAATAATCAAAAGCTTTAGTATGTTTCAATAAATACATATATTGAATTAAAATGAACTGGAGAAAGGTGCTTGGAGGTTTGTCTATAGTTGGAATTTTATTTGTAGGTGAAAAATATTTAATACCAATTAATAGTTTTAACGAGCCCATATACGCGAAATCAAGAATCACATATAATACAAATCTCTATTATACTAATCATGGAGATAGTTCTCATTTTGAATTGGACTCTGTTGCCAATCGAGTTTTTGATTCGTTTGGCAACGTAGTTACAAACAGGTACGCAAGAATCAATATATACGGTTTTGACGATAACAATGATGGTCAAATTGATTGTATTGGTATAATAAGAAAACACTATGATAGTTATTTAGGTGAGAAAAAGGTTTATGGTAAGGAATCAATCACCTTTTATAGAGGTCCAGCACACTTAGAAGGCATCTTAAAACAGAATAGCGACCATGCTAAAGTTGAGAAAAAAACAATTTCTCAGCAAGAAATTGGGGTGGTAACGTATGATGGCTTGCGCAATCTAGATACTTTCACCCCAAATAATTCTGGTGTAATCAAAAAAGCTTTTTTTAATGTGGACAGAATATATGACAATGTTTTTCCATTAGTTAGTAATGGTATAGAAAATACCGCAGAAATTGATAATACACTATTACAGATAGGTAAAGTTTATGAGAAAGAGATTCAAGAGTTATTGAGTACTCCAGCAAAGTTGTGAATAATAGGAAATCGTATATTCTATTTTAAATATTTTAGGTATGTTGAGATTACGGTATAATAAATTTACAATATATATCTGGCATTACCACTAGTCTATGACTAGTGGTGTGCAAGATGTTAAGAACCACTGTTGTAATCAGATATTCCTAATCTCATCTTCTTAATATTCCTGTGAGAAGATGGGATCCTGAACATGCCTTATTTTTATTATGGCATGTTCAAGATATTTTATAGGAATATATGATCTTGAACACACTTTGGGTGTATTCCAAGATACCAGTGTCATTAACCAATTTCAAGATGCCACTGGTCGGAGACCAGTGG
>CAYMYT010000069.1:2271-3788 GCA_964394755.1 uncultured archaeon | reverse complement strand
CTTTAGATGGTGTGCCAACTGCTACAAAAGTAATGTCAGAGTTTTTGATTGCATAGCCTATGTCAGTTACAGCCTCTAAACGTTTTTCTTTAATTGCATCTGAGAGTAGTTCTTCCAGACCATTTTCATGGAATGTGGGTGTCATATTATTAATGGCATCAACAACATCTTTTTTTACATCAACACATATAACTTTGAAGCCCATGGATGCAAAACCAACTGCTGTGCTTAAACCAACATAGCCACTTCCAACTATAGAAATTTTCTGCATCTGCACAAAAGTACTATCATGAAAAGTTATTAAATATGATGAATCTAGGATTTACGAAGAAATTCTTCTACACAATCAGCTACGTATTCTCTTTCAATTTTTCCTATACCCTGATGATTTCCCCAGAAAAATGAGTTTCTCATTATGAATTTTGAATTAGTTAGATCTCCATGTATCTTATGAGGAAGATGCGAAGCTACGGGCTGTTCTGTAAGATTTCCTGACATTACAGGTCGTGTTTCAATGCCTTTGGATTCAAGAAATGTGGTGAATTCTGATCTTGTGAAGCCAGCACCATCCAATACAGTTATAGGAAAGCTAAACCATACATGTCTAGTATTAGGTCTCTCAGTATGCATCATTATCTTATCTTTATACGGTTCCAGTCTACTATACCAATAGTCAGCATTTTCTTTTCTAATCTTAATGAAATTTCCAAGTTTTGGCATTTGGTGTATGCCAAAAGCACCTTGAATTTCAGTTGGGCGAAAATTATAACCAAGTGTTACAAAAAGATATCTTGGATCTATTCCAGGATACTTCTTAGATATAGCATCTTTGGATTTCATGTCTCTAACCCATCCAAAAACTCTCATAGACCTTAAAAGTTCATTTATTTCATCATTGTCAGTTACTATCATACCACCTTCTATTGTGGAGATATGGTGTGAAAAGAAGAAACTAAAAGTTCCTGCACAGCCATAGCTACCAACTTTCTTACCTTTATACTCAGCTCCATGAGCTTCACATGTATCTTCAATTAGTTGCAAATTATATTCTTCACAGATATCTACAATCTCTTTCATATTACAAGGGTTACCGAGTAGATGAACTGGCATTATAGCTTTTGTTTTTGGTGTTATGGCTTTTCTTATCTCATCTGGATCTATATTGAATGTTTCCATTTCAACATCTACAAAAACTGGTTTAAGGCCGACGTTAGCTATCGGGTATACAGTGGTGGCCCATGTAATTGCGGGTGTTATTACCTCACTACCAGTAGAAATACAATTTGAATAATATGGATTTGTCATGAGAGAAAGCAGGAGTAAATTTGCAGAAGAACCTGAATTAACCATTATACCATGTTTTGCCCCTATGTAATTTGCGAACATCTTCTCGAACTTTTTTACCTTTTCCCCCATTGTTAGATTTGTGGAAAATAAAGATTCTATGGACTCAATAACCTCATCAGCGCTATATTGAGGTTCTGCAAGTTTTACACTTATTTTTCCATCTGTAAAAT
>CAYMYT010000069.1:410-2261 GCA_964394755.1 uncultured archaeon | reverse complement strand
ATGCATTCTTACAAGTTCCTTTGTTTTATCAAAATAAGATTCATTCATTTCTATCACATCTAAAATCTACTTCTTTTCTAACTTGTTCCAGATCTGCATCTACCATTATTCTTACCAATTGCTTGAACGTTACAGTAGGATGCCAACCAAGTTTTTGCTTTGCTTTGCTTGCATCACCTACAAGATTTTGGATATCAGTAGGTCTAAAATATCTATTATCAATTTCTACATAGTCTTCCCAGTTAAGCCCAAGATATCTGAATGCTTCTTCAAGAAATTCTCTGACACTGTGGGTTTCACCTGTTGCAATAACATAGTCTTCTGGACTAGCCTGTTGTAACATAAGCCACATAGCTTTCACATAGTCTGGTGCATAACCCCAATCACGTTGTGCATCAAGATTTCCCAAGTATAGTTTTTTCTGCCGCCCGCATTTTATATTAGCTACAGCTCTGGTTATTTTTCTTGTAACAAATGTCTGACCACGTCTTGGAGACTCGTGGTTGAAAAGTATTCCACTACATATAAACATTCCATAAGCTTCCCTATAATTTGTTGCGATACTATGAGCAAATACTTTTGCACAACCATAAGGACTTCTTGGACTAAAAGGCGTTAATTCGTTCTGCGGTCCTGGTACATTACCAAACATCTCACTTGATGATGCCTGATAAAATTTTGTTTTGATACCTGATTCTCTTATTGCCTCAAGTAATCGTAAAGTACCTAGTGCAACAGTTTCAGTGGTATACTCAGGCATATCAAAGCTTACACGTACATGACTCTGTGCACCAAGGTTGTATATCTCATCTGGTTTTATTGTTCTTATAATACTATTTATGGAACTCGCATCGCACAGATCCCCATAAATCAGGTTAAATTTTTTGTTTGGTGCATGAGGATCTTGGAATATACGATCTACTCTTCCTGTGTTAAAGCTGCTAGAACGCCGCATTAGGCCATAAACTATGTAACCTTTCTCCAACAGAAATTCAGCAAGATAAGAACCATCTTGACCTGTTACACCAGTGATGAGTGCTGTCTTATTCATGTAATTCAAAATAAATCGAGTATATTTATAGTCATCCAATGAGGATTCAGGACACTCCATATTCTCTAATAGGATTACAATTCTATTCAGTAGATTTCACTCTATATATTGCAACACCATCTTTCATGTAGATCTTCTCTAATCCGGAATCGTCGAATACAGGATTTAGCAATACTTCATTGTTTCCATAGAAAACATAACTGATTTTATTTCGATTTATTATGTTATTTCTTTCTTCCTGTTCACTAGTTCTATAGAATCTTTTGTAGTCTTCGTTTTCAGAGCATGGAAGTATGGCATCACAAAAACTAATTGCGGTTTTATGACTATAGTAAGGAATAAAATATCCTGTAAAACCAGAACTCATAACTCTTCCATAAGGCTGATCGTTTAACCACAAAAGCGCATTGTAATCTTCTGGATTCATAAAATTTCTCGAGAACTCTCTTGAAGATTTGTCAACGCTTATCTGATAAGCAGCAAGAGAAGGAATAGAGAGCACAATTATTATAGTTAACAGCATCTTTGGTGAAATCTTGAATTTAGAAGCAACAATAGAGAGCCCTGATGCACCTATGGCGCATAATGGTATTAGTAAGAAAAACAAGAATTTCTGGGAGTTCCAGAATGTCTGTTTGTATGGTGTCATAGAAATGGCAAGCATAACTATGAGCCACAAAAAGAAAAATTTTTCAGTTGCAGGGAATTTTTTTAATGAAAGAATGCATAGATATGCCAGAGATCCAAAAAATAGTATTTCTATGATAGGTCCTAGTGCAAGTGCATAATCAGTAATCTGT
>CAYMYT010000069.1:0-400 GCA_964394755.1 uncultured archaeon | reverse complement strand
GAATATGCTAAATTACCTGTCTGGTATAAAATAAAGAACGTGAAAATTATAGGTAAGGCTACTATCAAATATTTTCTGTATTCTTTGAGCATGTCAAGAACATATGACGCGCTTAGAATGATAACATAAAACATACTGAAAATTAGAGGTAAAAGTTGTGCATCTGAAAAGAAGTTATTTAGATATAGATTAAAGTATAATCTGTTTTGCATATAGAAAATGAACCATGGCAAGGAAACTAAGAATGCGATGAAAAGAAATTTTAGGTAGTAATAAGCTTGCTGAAATATCAAATTCTTGCTAAATTTTTTGTAGGCTATATCGTATAAGAAAATAAGAATTGCAAAACCCAATCCAAATTGTGGATAGAAAAGTGCTGATAAGCCCAATCCTATACCTG
>CAYMYT010000068.1:480-3805 GCA_964394755.1 uncultured archaeon | reverse complement strand
TCTACAATATTTGCCTTCCATTCTTTAAGATAGCAATCCAGATACCAAAGCATTTCTGTCATACTCAACGCCAATGTAATGGGCTTGCCCGGATTTGAACCGGGGTCTCCAACTCCCGAAGCTGGGATTATAGCCATATAATTCTTATAATAATATATTCTAGCCAAGCTATACTACAAGCCCTCTATAAAGACTTTTGGTTTATATCTCAGAAAGCTTTGCTTTCTGAAGAGATCTCATCTTTTTATAGAAATATTTTGAACATGCTCATTATGTATTAAGCATGTTCGAGATCTTCTGCAGAAACCTTTTAGGTTTCTGAGATCTGATCTTTCCTATACATCTATTGAAAGATAAGATCCTGAATACAAGAAGGAACAAAGTTCCTTCTGTACAGAAGAACTCATTGAGTTCTTCCAGTATGCGCAGCATATTCGAGGGTGACAAAGATGTTTGAAATCATATATTCACGAGGAATATATGATCCCGAACACACCATAGATGTGTTCAAGATAACATCTTTGATGATATCTTCTCAGAAAAATATTAAGAAGATCAGATTAAGAAGACATGACAAGGAAGATCTGATTCTAGAAAGAAGATTCTGATGAACTTCTGTCAACTGTATGTAATTATCCATAAACTTTTCGCATTCTAGAAGGCTCATTCTAATGGTTTATGTACCTCCAACAAGCGTCGCAATCTTCTCCATGTCTTACTTAGACCTATAGCACATACGACCCCAGATGTACTTATTACTGTTGCCAGGACTATTGGTCGCGTTGATGTAGAACGGCCCATAGGGGTCTAAAAACCTCTGCAACACAGCCATTACGCCTTTTCGAGCTACATGAAAGTATGAAGTGTCGTCGCCGAAGATTTTTTCAGCGTCTTTTCTTTTCTGGGAAGTTTTGCTTGGAAAACCAGTTGACTTGTCGTATTCTAAAGTCCATCCATCAATCGGCAGTTCAATAGATTTTACTTTTCCACCATTAACTAGCCAAACTCCATCTAGATAAACAATACTATCAGGATTTTCTATTATTTTCTTTCCGTCCTGCAAGAAAGTTGATGTCCATTCACCAAAATCAGAGTGTTTATGAACGCTCTCTTTGTAGTCTTTAGATCCACCAAAGAAGGCATGCCTTAGTTCTGCAAGCGTAGGCAACGTCATTTTAGAATTATATCCAGCAGCAGAAAGGATCGCATGTTCATGGTATTTTATGTATTCAACCTCTTTGTTGAGCTTGAACCGGGGAACAACTACCTTTTTTTCATCCATCAAATCCGGAACATGAATAATGGCATCATCGCGAAGCTTCATGTGTTTTCTATAAACCAAATTTATTTAAATCCGACCACTAGGTGGGAAATATGGGACTGGGATATAAATCTTGCATTTCCACTAGTCTGTGACTAGTGGTGGAAATGCGAGATGTAAGAACCACTGCGTAATATCAGTGTCATTCACCAATTTCAAGATGCCACTGGTCTCTGACCAGTGGTTCTTCACATGATCTGCGATCTGAACTTATGAAGGCTAGGGTAGAAAAAGTAGGTAATACTAAATACGAAGCCTATGTAAAAGACAAGAAAGGAAGTAAGAAAATAATATTTGTGTATACTGGATATGAATTTTTTATAATAACAGGAGCTGATGGGAAATGACCAAAGTATGTGTAGTATGTGAAAATGGAAAGTTGGTAGAAGTAGACAATATAGTGTCTGAGATAGATGGATATGTCTTTGTAGAAAATGGCGAGCGTTGCACTGAATGTGGTGAGGAATTTATACATGAGAAGGACGCTCAGCACACCATTGAAGTTGCTAAAAAACTTGGTGTGTGGCCGCAGCCTCTAAAGCTTCACAGAAGCTTGTCAAAAAGTGGTCGTGGCTTGGTGCTAAGAATACCAAGCGATCTAGAAAAAGACCTCAAATTAAAGCCAGGTGAATCTGTTAGCATAAGCAAAGTTGGAAGTAAAATAATAATAGAACCAGAAGATTGATTATATATATCTGGCATTACCACTAGTCTAAACAGAGCTAAGAAATCGAAACTAATTACATTCTTGGCAAGTATTTAAGTTTTTTAGGGACCTAAGCTGAATGGAACATGATACTATACTAGTTATAGATTATGGAACTTCTACATCTCAGACCGGTCATCTTATAGCACGTGGTATAAGACGCTCACATGTTTATTCTGAAATTGTGCCTGCAGATAAATTACAAGAATATGTAAATAAAAGAGTAAAAGGTTTGGTGCTTCCAGGAGGTCCTGATTCTGTTTATGAAGAAGACGCGCCAAAACCTTTTCAGGCTTTTGACTATGAATTGCCAGTTCTAGGTGTTTGTTATGGGCACCAATTTATAGCTCATGCAAAAGGTGGTGATGTAAGACCAGGCGAGAAAAAAGAATTTGGTCGCACTCGCATTAAAATTATAAAAAATGCAGATTTGATGAAAGGCATACCATCAGAAGATAATGTTTGGATGAGCCATGGTGACTATGTTCAAAGACTTCCAGATGGTTTTGATATATACGCTAAAAGCGAAGTGTGTCCTATAGCTGCATTTGGAAACGACGACCAAAAGCTTTATGGTGTCCAATTTCATCCAGAATTACTTCATACAGATAACGGTGAACTTATTCTGAAAAACTTTGCAACTGAAATAGCTGGCTGCGAACCTACATGGACAATGGGAAGCTATCTAACAGGAGCTTTGGATAAAGTAAAAAGGCGGGTTGCTGATGGAAGTGCAATAGTTGCATTAAGTGGTGGTGTGGATTCAGCAGTTACAGCAGCACTTGGTTTTGAAGCTCTGGGTGATAAACTCAAAGCGGTATTTGTAGATAGCGGTGGCATGCGTTACGGTGAAGTAGAAGAAGTGGTTAATGCATTTGAAAGCCGATACAAAAATAAGCCTATTGTTATAGATGCAGCTGACAGATTTATGGAAGCTTTAGATGATGTTGCAGATCCAGAGCAGAAAAGATTGATTGCAGGCAATATGTTTGCTAAAATCTTTCTTGAGCAGGCTGAAAAAATCGGAGCTCAATATCTTTTTCAAGGAACTATCTATCCGGATATCATAGAAACACGCGGCAAAATAAAGAGTCATCACAATCTTCATCCTTCTATCTGGGAATATTTTGGAAAAGATGGTAGGCTAGTGGAGCCTTTGACAGAATTGTACAAGGATGAAGTGAGAGATCTTGGAACAGAACTAGGACTTCCTGAAAACATTGTTCATAGACAACCATTCCCAGGACCTGGCCTTTACATAAGAATAGAAGGGCCTGTAACTAACGAGAATAAGAGAA
>CAYMYT010000068.1:0-470 GCA_964394755.1 uncultured archaeon | reverse complement strand
AAGTAACAGGAGTCAAAGGAGATAAGCGAGCATTTGGAACTGTTATTTATTTGAGAGCTGTAACAAGTCGTGATGGAATGTCTGCAGATTTCTGGCGACCTGATTGGGAAATTTTGGAGAGAATATCAACAAGAATAGTTAATGAAGTTGACGGAGTTGTAGACGTGTCTTACGATATAACAGGAAAGCCTCCTAGGACAATAGAATTTGAGTAAAAGTAGTTTACAATTTCCTATATTTTTCTATAATTTTTTTAAATTTTTCACGCTCCTCTTCTGAAGGTTTGCGAATACTAAATTGTACTTCTCCGTATAAAACTTGATGATAAGCTAACGGATTTTTATCCGGATTAAAATTTGTGTGAAGAACCACTGGTCTGTATAGAAAGCGAAGCTTTCTGACATCTCGAAAAGCTTCGCTTTTCGAAGATATCTGATCTTCCTAATCTCATCTTCTTAATATTTCTATGA
>CAYMYT010000067.1:0-3878 GCA_964394755.1 uncultured archaeon | reverse complement strand
GTACGTACTTCTCACCATCTAAAAATTCTAATGTCAAATCATAGCGTAGAAGAAGACCTTTACCTGATTCAAGAACAGGATATTGATTACTAGAAGCAAAATACTGCATGTCTATATCTAGATTACGTTTTACTCCCGGAGCTATAAGGTCTAATACAGAAGCTGTAACACTTATATCATTTTTTATCTTACTAGAGTACCCATCTCTGTTATCAGCGGATAACCCATCTGGTGCACCTATCTCAACATATCTTTTAAAATTGTAATCTTCAAAAAATCTTGTGTATGTAAGTAAACCTTTAACAAAGCTCTCTCCCCCAAACCTTATATTTCCTAAATTATTCCCCAATTCTATATTAGATTTTTCTTTTGTATCTATGCATATCTTATTTTTTTTACAATTGAAAATATTATCGCTGCTAATCTTGACATTATAATCAACAGCATTTTTTACCAATTTATCTTCAAGCTGAATATCAGATGCAACACCATCAATCTGCATATTAAACTCATTGATCTTGAGATCACTTGGGTTTGCTAAGTTGAAAGGCACATTTTTAAAAATATTGAATTCTTTTTTAAGGTCAGCTAGTATGTCATTCTCAGTTGGTATACAAACTCGCGGATTCAGTGTCACAGGTCCTGTATCAGTATCAACAAATTCTGGTGTATGTTTTTCTCCTACAGGAATAATAGAATCCCATAGATCTGCCATTGTTTTTGGCAAAGGTCTTGTATAAAACCAGTAGCCATCATGCGTATCATCACCACTACGAGTACGACCAGCATGGCAACCCATACTATTGTCAGTTACTCGGAAAATCGCATTTAATGTACCAAGGCGCCAATTTTCTATTAAACTTTTTTTTGTAAGGTCAAATGTATCCTTAGCATTTAGTAACCGGACTTCTTCGAGAATTATTTTTTGTCTTTTGATACCTTCTCCGAATACCGATATTGCTATACTAAATGCTATAACACTAATGAATACTACACTTAGAAGTACAACTGTAAAGTTTGTTCCTTTCATTTTTGTCATATTCAACATTTTACTCCAAAATCATTTGATCTCAAACACCTGTTGTTATTCGAAGTACACTTACACCATCTTTCCAAAATACAGGAATTTCTGCGGATGATGTAAGCCCTTCTGACTTCCTAAATTCTATTATATTTTGAATAGGAGAACAGCATGATAAACCAATTCCGCAGATACTACTGTCATCTATAGCAGATCTAGCCTTACCACATATTTGATCACAAAAGCCCTCGAAATTTTTGCCACATTTAATCAGAGGAACTATAACAACACCACCAGAGATAATTTCTGCACTAGGATCCTCTATACAACAGTGCTCAAAGATAGGACATGCATTAATCCCACTAATGTCCTCACGAGAAGCGATTCCACATGGTGCATTAGTATTTCTTCTGAATGTACAAACACCATCATTCGAGGTGCCACATCTTCTTGAAAGTGAATCCATCTCAAAGATTTTTTCATCACCCTTTTCAACTGAAATTGTAAAGAAATCTATATCCCAATCATCCATCGCGTCTTGTACATAGGTCTTGATATCAGATCCAGAATTTGCTTTATCTATACCAACAGCACTAATCTCAGTTATATGCTCCCTAAAAGTTCGGTCACCAGCAGGCATTTCAGTTTCAAGAAGTGCAAGTCCAACTTTGTAAGGTTTACTATAAGCAGGAATTACATCATAGCTATAAGATATTTTATTACCTATTGTAAGCACAAGTAGAACTAAAACAATAATAATAACTACAAAAAAAACTAGAAAAACAGCTCCTGTAACTTCCATTATTCCTTTCATTTTCATATCACCTAACCCAACTAATAATTATTCGGCGCACAATATCATGGCCTCAACCGGATCTGTACCTCCATCATGTACATAATTCTCTTTATTATTTTCTACAACTTTACAATTATCCTTTGATTCTGAACGATCAGGATTCTGGACTAATCCACTTGTAGTTTTCAAAGGATACAGCACAATAGAAACAGGCCTTGCATTTATACCACCAAGACCTCTACTGTCTGTAGGCAAGTTAATATAAGAAGCAATGAAATCTGCATTTATCAATTCAGGATCCAGTGACTTGCAATCTACACTGATGCATAAACTATTAACACCGTTAACATCTTTCTGTTCAATAGCAGAATCAAAATAGTAATCAAAGTTTACCTCTCCTGGAGATATGGTAAAATTCTGCACACTCTTCAATGTATAGGCTTTCTCTATTAAGCAAGATATCTTTGTGGTATAGGTATCTGAAACATATAGGGTCATCACAGCAGGTTTTAGAGTATTATCTTCATACCTTACACCAACAGGATATTTCAGTACTATCTGCTGCCCTGATTCTCTAAATTTATCAGATGGCTTATATCCAAAACTATACCCTTTACCAAAAAGACTTGTTTCCTCTATATATATATTCCATCCATGTCTACAGTGTCTTACATGGGGTTCATCTATGTTATATGGGTAAATAACGAAAGGGCTCGGATTTCTATCACCAGTAGAGAAAAAATTCAGCTCTCTGACATCAAAAACACCACTGCTTACTGTAATCGGAGAATTCATCAACATCTCAGCAATATGTATATTAGTTGTTTCGAGTGACCGTATATAAACTTCTGGCCTGCGTGAGAAAGAAATAGACAGAAGTGTAACCACCACACTAACTACTATTACCAGCGTTAGTATGTTGAATATAATCTGATCCAATCTTATTCTTTCCATATCATCACGATATTATTATACAATCACAATCAACATCCCTCAGATTCAGATATTTTTACCCCATCTGAACATCTCTTAAAGTAGAGAGTTTTTTCTTTTGTAGGATCACATTTTATAGGAGGATCCAAATCTGCTACATCTATGCTCTTTATAATTTCGTTTTGATACTCGTCTTTTCCATCTACTTTGAATTTTAGAACATACTTTTCTACTCCGAGTTCACAATCACCTTTTGGAAGCTTATAAGTCACATATGTTTCAACTGGTGAAATCTGTAGAATATTTATGATACCAATAGCATGATTAGCATTCAGAACAGCAGATAAACGCAAAGCCTCTGAAACGCTTATGTATGTTGAAAGTGTTGTTGGTACAAGTATTATTGCTCCAGCAATAATCATTAAAGTAAACATTGCTAACCCACGCATATTATCAACCTATGAATATCAACCAGGCCATGCCCATGCACTGAATTTCTTAATTTGCACAAAATCTTCTATGAAGCGAAGTATATTGTCAAGTGTAGATCTCGATTCCTTTGTTGGTTTCAGTATAATTGCCTTCACTTGATCTTTATCAAAATATTCGGTAGAATATTGTACAGGCAAGAAGCCCAATAGTTTTGCAAGTGCTATTGTATCAAGATCTGCTAAACTGAAATCTCTTGACGGGTCAGCTGTCCAACAGAAGTCTTTTGGTCTATTGGTTATCTTTATTTTTATACAATCTCCAGTTGGATCTATTGTAACAGTATCCGACTTAACTTCTCCAATACTTTCTATGCATTGATAGTGGTCACCCTTACTGTTTACATTGCCATCAATCTCATATATAGGATATTTTAGCCATTTCTTGCATGGAAGACTATCACACCTAACTTTTTCTATAGTCATTTCATCAATACTGCAAGGAGATGCAAGATAAAAATCAGAGTTCTTCACAGATAATAAAGAGCCAAAGAAAAATGTCAGACCTTCTTCAGCAGCATATCCAATTCCACCAATTGTTATAAGGCCAGTTGTAACACCACCAAATAAAGACTTCACTTTCGTTAAAATTTTACCACCAAATTTGAATACACCTGTTAATGCTGTACTTGCTGCTGTA
>CAYMYT010000066.1:0-3957 GCA_964394755.1 uncultured archaeon | reverse complement strand
TATATACCGCGGCCATCTTCAACAGCTGTTACTATAGTTGCAAAGTTGTCGTCTACAAGAACCATGTGAGATGCTTCTTTTGTGACGTCTGTGCCTGTTATACCCATTGCAATACCTATGTCTGATTTTTTCAGTGCTGGCGCGTCATTTATGCCGTCACCTGTCATTGCAACAACATGATTATTTTTCTTGAGTGCATCAATTATCCTTGCTTTATGTTCTGTTGAGACACGTGCATATACTCTTATCTTTTCTACAGACTTTTGAAAATCATTCTCGGACATTTCATTGAGTTCTGATCCTGTTATAACACTTGATTCGTGGTTATTCAGTATACCTAATTCGCGGGCAACAGCAATAGCAGTATCCTTGTGGTCACCTGTTATCATCAGAACCTTTATACCAGCAGACCTGCATTTTGCTATTGCAGCTTTTGCTTCAGGCCTTGGTGAGTCGGTCATTGCCTGTAGACCTATAAAAATAAGATTATTTTCATCTTCTACTGTAATTTTATTTTTTGTTTTGCTTTTGCTTTTGCTTTTAGTTGTATGTGCGAATGCAAGTACACGAAGAGCTGACCGGGCAAAATCCTGATTAATTTTCATAATTTTTATTTTATCTTGTTTTTCGATATGCCTAATTTTTCCATTTACATATATTTTTGAACAACGCTCAAGCACGTTTTCAAGAGCGCCCTTTGTATAGATATTATTGTCGTATAATACAGACATCATTTTTCGACTAGAATCAAATGGAAGCTCTGCTAATCTATTATTTCGCAGGTCAGGTAGGCCTGCCTTCATACCTGATATAATAAGCGCTGCTTCAGTAGGATCACCTATGATTTCTTTGTCAACAATGGAATCATTGCAGAGCATACCTGTTTTAAGTAGGAGATTTATACCATCGACATGGTCTTTACCAGCTTCTTTACCATGAATATCAATCACTTTTCCATCAATGAGAAATTTACCTTCTTTAGAATAACCATCGCCTGTCACCTCAATTATTTTGTCGTCTACGTATATTTTACGAACTGTCATCTCATTCATCGTTAGAGTACCTGTCTTGTCAGATGCTATTACTGTTGTTGAACCAAGTGTTTCTACAGCATGCATCTTCCGTACAAGTGCATTCTTATGGGCCATGTGCACGATACTAACTGTAAGTGTAATCGTAACAACAAGAGGCAAACCTTCTGGTATTGCTGCCACTCCTAGTGCAATTGATGTCAGAAATATTTCCAATAATGGCTTATTTTGTATATAGCCAAACACAAAGAAAATAATAGAAGCTATACATACTATTATACCAAGCTGCCTTCCAAGAACTCCTAAATTTTTCTGAAGTGGTGTTGCTGACTCTTCAATATCTAATAGACCAGCTATCTTTCCAAATTCAGTTTTCATCCCTGTTTCAACAACGATAGCTGTGCAGTTTCCATATACGATATTTGTACTTGAAAATAGCATATTGTATTGTTCACTAATTTCTACATCCTGTTTTATTATACCAAGAGACTTTTCAACTGGAATGCTTTCTCCTGTTAGTACTGCTTCATTTGTCTTGAGATTCATCAATTCTATAATGCGGCAATCAGCAGGAACCTTATCACCTGTCTTCAGAAGAACTATGTCGCCAGGCACAATATTTTTTGATTCTATAGTATATACCGATCCATCGCGGTATACCTGAACCTTTTGGCCAGCTATCTTTTTCAGTGCAGCAATTGCGCGTTCTGCCCTATAATTCTGGACAAATCCTAGTATTGCATTAAGAATGACGATTCCTAATATTGCAGCTGCATCAAAAAATTCTCCAAAGACTGCAGATATAATACCAGCTAATATAAGCACTGCTACCAGAATACTTTTGAATTGTTCTAAGAAAACTTTCCACCAAGGATTTTTTTTCTTTTCAATGATTTCATTAGGGCCATATTTTTCTAAACGACTTTTGGCTTCCTCAGATGAAAGACCCTTTCTCTCACTTTTTAGTGTTTCTAAGGATTCTTTCTCAGAAATTTTATACCATTTGGACATTAAGATCAATATATACTTGTGTGGCAGTTATATTTGTATGATTTTGAACGTCTTGACGTTCAGAATATGTTCACTAATCTATTCTAAGCTATCAAATTAAATTACAACTGTCATGAAATCCTTTGCTAGCTTCAGGTTAGGACGATTTTTGATTTTCTCCTTTAACATATCCACATCCTGATATCTTCTCGATATATGGGTCAAAATAGTACTTTTTACGTTAGCTTCCTCAGATATTGCTATCACATCATCAAAGTTTGCGTGCTTGTAGCCCTTGTCTTCACTGAACTCAGCTTTGTCAAAAAATGTTGAGTCATGTATTAGTAAGTCAGCATCCTTAGCAATCTTGATCATATTTTTTGTGGGAAGCGTGTCACCCGAGTAAACTACAGTTTTTCCTTTTTTGATAGTGGCGATATCCTCCAGTTTTATGGTATTTCCTTTGAATACTGCCTGACCTTCTTCTTTTATTTTTTTGTATATAGCACCATGGTCAGGCAACTCAAATTTCTTTGCACGAGCCTTATCAATATTTATCCTATCTTTCTCTCTTAAAGCGTAGATGACAGCTGGAACAGAATGCCGGGCAGGAATAGAAATTATTTGAAATTCAGGGTGATCGAAAACTACTGTAATCTCATGTCCTTCAAAAGGTACATCTTTTGGAACAACAGAAAATTTTTTGCTTGCGTATCCTATACTTAGAAGAGTATTCACGAATTTTTCAGATTCTGGTCCAAATATTCTGAGTTTTTCCCTGCGTTTTTCAAGATTCATTGTTTCCCATAGCCCCAACAGGCCTGCATAATGGTCAGCGTGCCAGTGAGATATGAATATGTTGTCGATGCGCATGAAATTCAGGCCTGCTAAAAGCATTTGTCTTTGTGTGCCTTCACCACAATCAAAAAGAAATCTGAATTCTTGTTCGCTTCTATACGTTACATATAGGGATGCGTGATTGCGCTGTTTTGTTGGTATGCCTGCTGTTGTCCCAAGAAAAGTTATTTCTATTGAAGTCATACTTTACATTAGAAATGAGCATTAATAAATCTGTAGCATTTTCATTTTTGCTCAAATTTTCGTGATTCAATTAAAATTAGAACGAGGCACAATGTTATTAAGCCAAATACAGTGAAGTTTATCGCACCAAATATCGCAGCTGTAATGCCAAAACCTTGGATAATACCTGTGATGAAAAGCAGAATTTTTTCTTCATCGTGGCTAATATGAAACCCTTTTTTAGAAACCTTAGAAACTTTCTTTTTCATACTCCTATATTCATTTTAGTGGTTTTTATAGTTTATCACCAGATCCATTCTTTGTCTTGAATACATATATAGTCGTCCAACAAAGAATCCAGTATAGCTTTTGCAATAATGACTTCTTGAGTCATTCCGTATCTAAGGAACTATGTTCCTTCTTGTGTTGAACTCCTACTAGCAAACCAAGTAAAATGTCTTGAATCTTTACTTGGTTTGCTATATCTGATGCTCGTCTTGAAAATTATAGTAATAAAATATTTTAAGCAAAATATTCTAAAATTTTTATTACTTGTTTTCTATTAATTTTTGGATCAAGAACTGTTTGAGTGTTTGGTTCTATTGACATAACGTTTCCTTGATAATTAGTGTAATCTAAACCAAAAGCACGTCCAACTTCATGAATACCAGCATATGTCAATAACTTCAGAAGATTTTCATTATTTTCTTCTAACGATGTATCAATATAGTTGTAGAAATCTTGTGAAATTAAGAATATTTCCCCACTGCCAGGCAGGCATGTACCCATAATTTCTTTTGCTTCTATTCTTAGTTGATCCAATACTAGATTTCTGTATACATCCTCAGCATATTTTTCTCTAAATTCTTCGTATTCTTTTTTCCCGATAAAATTCTCAATTAAATTAGGATCATTT
>CAYMYT010000065.1:0-4107 GCA_964394755.1 uncultured archaeon | reverse complement strand
CTTTCCATAATAAATCCCTTCTTTACTAAAGAAGGTCTTTATGAACCCCAAGAAAAATACGGCTTTGCGATATTATTACGAATGATCCCCTTTTTACTAAAGAAGGTCTCTGCACACCCCAAGAAACTGATGGCTTCGCAATAATTACGAATAATCCCTTTCTTTAGAAATCCTTTATAGAGCTTAAGGTCTTTTCTATTGTAATAAATTTTATGCTTATGCTTTCTCTTATAGGAAAAACTAATTGTGGTAAAACAACATTTTTCAATGCTGCCACTCTTCAAAGTGCTGAGATATCAAACCGTATTTTTACTACGATAAAGCCTAATGTTGGCATGGCATTTGTAAGAACGCAGTGTCCATGTAAAAGGTTGAATATAAAGTGCAATCCGAAGACATTGTGCATAGATGGTACTAGGTTTGTTCCTGTAAATCTGACTGATGTGGCAGGGCTTGTTCCTGGAGCTCATCTAGGAAAAGGACTTGGAAATCAATTTCTTTCTGATGCGATGGTTGCAAAGGCATTGATTCACGTTATAGATATCTCGGGAAGTACTGACATTGATGGCAAGCCATGCCAGCCTATGGGTCATGATCCTATAGAGGACATCAATTTTCTAGAGGAGGAAATTGATCAGTGGCTCTCTGGAATAGTTGAAAAGTCGAAGTCAAGAAAACCTGAAGCTATACTAAAACAGTTGTCAGGTCTTGGAATACACAGTATAGATCCTAATATGGACATATCATCCATCAGGAAAAAAGCAAAACCTATGATAATTGCAGCTAACAAGATAGATGTTTCAGATGGTATGCTCGATAATGTAAAGAAAAAGTATGATGTAATGCCATGTTCAGCTGATGCAGAACTTGCGCTTAAACGGGCAGCAGAAAAAAATATTATAAAATATACTGCAGGATCAAGTGATTTTGAGATTATGAGTGGTGCCACTAATAATCAAATAAATGCTCTTGAAAATATTCGTCTTATTCTAAAGAAATATGGGTCTACTGGCGTACAGCAAATATTGGAAAAAGCAGTATTTGAATTGCTTAATATGATAGTAGTATATCCTGTTCAAAATGAGAAGTTTTCTGATAACAAAGGAAGAGTGCTGCCAGACGCATTTCTTTTGCAGGATGGATCCACACCTAGAGATCTAGCATTTCAGGTGCATGAGGATATAGGGAAGAATTTTATCGCTGCTGTTGATGCAAAAACAGGAATGTCTATTAAGGCTGACAGCAAATTGAAGAATGGAGACATAGTCACTATAAAACATAAATAAAAATCTTTTATCAGGCAATACAAAATCTTTTATAGATCCACTAGAATATAGATTATGTTTTCATTGTTTAGAAAGCAGTGCAGTGAACTTGCTGGAGAGTATTCTAAATTATTGGAGCAGTCGAAATTTGCAGACCTGGCTTTACCGTGTTTCAGATTGTCTGGTGAAGATAGTCCTGTTAACAGAGCACAAGAGCTTGCAAAGATTTTTTCTTCAACACTTACCCAAAATAAATCTGAGTATAGCCTAGTAAAAGAAATTGTTGCAAACGGACCATATGTCAATTTCTATGTTGATAAGATATCATTTTCAAATCTTGTGATCCGAACAATTCTAAGGGGTGACCTGTACAGTACAAAATCTAATCTTATCAAAAAAGAGAAATACAAGAGCCAGAAAATAATACTTGAGCATACCTCTATGAATCCAAGCGGTCCTGTACATATAGGCCGCTTGAGAAATTCTGTAATAGGTGATTCTGTAAAAAGAATTCTTGAATTTGTTGGGTATAAGGTAGAGACACATTACTATGTGAATGATATCGGGAAGCAGATAGCTATAATATCATTTGGTGTTAAGCGCGGCATAAGACCTGATAAAGATCTCGTTAATTTATATGCAGACTACAAGAGCAAACCTGATTTTAAGACCATGTTCCAGTATGTGGCAAGCAATGATTTTGTTTCCAGAAGCTTAAAGGATAAAGATAAGGATAAAAACCAAAACCAAAACCAAAATAAAGCAAACAAACCAGAAGCTAAAAGTGAAACTGAGATTGAAATCGAAAAAATTATACAGGACTGTGAGTCAGGTGGTCCAAGTCTTAAATCAATGAAAAGTATATCTAAAGCATGCTTAGAAGGCCAGCTTGCTGTACTTAAAAGATTGGGAATAGTTTTTGACAAATTTGATTTTGAGTCAGATTATATAAGTCCTGCAAAAAAACTAATAAAGAAGTTGGGTCCTAAATTGAAAGAGGAAAATGGAGCGCTAGGCCTTGATCTTTCTAGTTATGGACTTCGTGATTTTTCTGTTCTTGCACGCCAAGATGGAACTACTGTCTATCTTGCAAGGGATTTAGCTTATCATATGTATAAGGCTCAACAAGGCGCAATAATAAACGTTCTAGGAGAAGATCATAGAGTAGAGGCACAAGAACTTCGTACTATTCTGGATATTTTGGGTGTTAAGAATGTGGATATAATTCATTATTCCTTTGTGAATTTTAAGGGCATGCGCTTATCAACACGTATGGGGCAGATAGCACCTCTTGATGCGCTTATTGATGAGGGTATTGAAAAGGCTAGGAGAGAGATAAAAAAGAGGGGAATTGGAGATACTGAGCAAGCAAAACATATTGCTATAGCTGCTGTTAGGTATCATATGATAAGAACTGCTCCTAGCAAGGGTATAAACTTTATATGGGAAGATGCTCTTAATTTTGAGGGCGACACCGGCCCTTATATTCAATATGCACATGCAAGGGCACAATCATTACTAAGAAAATCAAAGAAGAGAGCTAAGATTGGATTTGCTCCAGAACACGTTATCAATGAAGATTCGATCAAGATTGTTAAACTCTTGTCGAATTTTCCTGATATTGTGGAGAGAGCAGCTGATCAGAAAAGTGCACATGAGATTGCAGCTTATCTTCATGATTTGGCTGCACACTTCAATACGTTTTACCATTCTTGCAGGGTGATAGGAAGCGAAAATGAAAGTGAAATGCTGGGTCTTGTTAAAGCTACTGCTAATGTCATGAAGAATGGATTATCGCTGTTGGGGATAAAGGCTCTTGATAAAATGTAGTTTGATTTTTAGATTTTTAATTAAATTAATTTAGATTTTTAATTAAATTAATATACCTATTCCTTTTTTGAAGGGAATTTATGATAATAGAAATAAGCTACACCAATGATAATAATTGCAATAATTGCCATTGTTACTATTTCTATACCCCTACTTTCTACAACAGGCCTCGGAAGATTTGGTAATTCTGTTTCGATACCGAGAGGCAACACAAAGCAATCTTGAGGACAATTTCCGGATGTTTCATCTAGTTCACATATAGCATTGCCACAGACAGGTGCTGCTGGCGGCGCTTCCAGGATTTCACCTTCTGGTCCAGTCTCTAGCTCAACACAGTCTACATAGCATGTCAGTTCCTCGTCTGATTCACATATCGAGTCTCCACAAACAGCTGCATAGCCAGGTGTAAATAAGAATGAGAATGACAATACCACTATCAGCAATATTTTATCTAAACGCATAAATAATTCACCTATATAGTTATATATTCTCCTATTTATTAATCCAATTATACTGCTCCTATGCGGCTACTTATCAGCTTTATTGCTGTCTGAGTGGAAGATTCCCATGCAACACCAATCTTTTTCTTAAGGTATTTGTTAATAGGTCCATCAATCTTTTCTATGTCGATTGCTATTGCTGTTCCATCGTTGTCTCCGCTTGGAATGAGCCAATCACCTGCATTTACTGGACCTTTTACTTTAACCTGCAGAAGTCCTACAAATGCAATTGGAACACTACTGGAATTTGTATAATCTGACTTCACTACATAGTCGCCATCAGAGGACATTTCAAATATCTCTCCTTTATCTGAACCACCTATGAAGCCTGCCATTGGTCCACTTACTACAGCATAGTCTACAGCATTGGATGTTACCTTAGTAGCTTTTTTATTTACTATACCTACAACGTCGCCGCTTGTCAGATTCTCTGCTCGTGTCTTTAATATAACTTCAGCATAATCTGCACCATTTGTAATATAACCACTTGCATTTACTTGTCCTGCAACATT
>CAYMYT010000064.1:3965-4235 GCA_964394755.1 uncultured archaeon | reverse complement strand
TTATACTTCTATGCTGATTGGTGTCCAATATGCAGAGCAGAAGTTCCTATTCTTGAAAGTGCTTTCAATGAATTGACAACTGATAAAATCATAGGATTCCGTGTAAATTTTAACGACGGTCAAACTGACGCAAATGAAGTAGCTATTGCCAGACAATTCGGTGTTGCTTACCAGCATACAAAGGTTTTCCTAAAGAACGGTCAGGCTATATTAAAATCACCAGAAACATGGGATAAAAGCCGCTACCTGAATGAAATCAACCGAGTTGTC
>CAYMYT010000064.1:0-3955 GCA_964394755.1 uncultured archaeon | reverse complement strand
AGTTGTCGGATAAATCAGATTGGTTTTTGCATGAAAGAAATTGATACAAAAAATAACAACAATGGTAGTAATAGAGTTATAATATTCTTAAACTCTGTTGCATTTGTTTTAGGTTTTACACTCATCTTTTCACTAGTTGGTGTACTACTACAAACAGCACTTTCAGGCATTGCTTTCGATGTAGCAAACACTCTAAGAGTAGTTGGCGGCGCCATAATAACACTTTTTGGGTTGTTCTTGATAATTTCCCTTAAGTACAATATACCATTCCTGCAAAAAGAGCGTAAAATAAAAGTTAAGCGATTCCAAAATAGTTATATTACTTCTTTTGCTTTTGGAGCAGCATTTGCAGTTGGTTGGACTCCATGTGTTGGTGCGATATTAGGCTCAATATATACACTTGCAGCAACATCCCCAGGCCTAGGATTTCTTCTAATGTTCACATTCTCAATGGGAATAGGAATACCATTCATGCTTGTAGGTTTATTTGCATCAAGGATGACAGGCTTTCTTGAAAAAGCTAGTGGCTTTCTCAAATATTTTAATGTCATAGCAGGCCTTCTAATGGTTGGCCTCGGCTTATTAGTTCTATTCAACTATATTGGTATAATATCAAGCTTCTTCATGACCACAGAAGGTGTTTCTGTATCAGGCCAACTAAACTTTGTAATAGCATTTGTAGCAGGTATCGTAACATTTCTATCCCCTTGTATGCTTCCTCTGCTACCAGCATTTCTAGCATATATAAGTGGAACAACAGTCAATGTGGTAGAGAAGAATAAGGCATGAAAGTAGAATTTATTACATTCGGAATAATTGCTGTTGCATTAATTATATTATCTTTAAGCCTAAATATTGGAATGGATGCTGATAGAAATACCAATGCAGATGTGAATAAAACCATTAATTTACCAAATCTTGGAAAAGCACCTGAACTTGCAGGAATCAAAGGATGGATAAATTCTGAACCATTGACAATAGCAAGCCTTCAAGGAAAAGTTGTAATGGTAGACTTTTGGACATACAGCTGCATAAATTGTATAAGAACTATTCCATATCTTAATGACTGGCATGCAAAATATGCTGATAAAGGTCTTGTTATCATTGGTGTGCATACACCTGAATTCGAATTTGAAAAAGACTATAATAACGTTAAGGCAGCTGTTGAAAAATATGGTATAAAGCATGCTGTTGCCCAGGACAACGATTATGCAACCTGGCGTGCTTACAATAATCGTTTTTGGCCTCGTAAATATATCGTCGACAAAGAAGGTAATATTAGATACGACCACATAGGTGAGGGTGCCTATGAAGAAACAGAAAAGGTTATACAAGATCTCCTTGATGTAAAGATGACAACTACATCTGCTCCGAATAAAACAACTTCGCAAGTAGGCACACCAGAACTATATCTTGGCTACAACTTTGCAAGAGCTCCTCTAGGAAATCCTGAGGGTTTCTCGCCTGAAAATATCGTAGAATATAAACCTATAGAGATAACAAAACCAAATATAATATATCTTTCTGGCGCATGGCAAAACAAGGCAGATTATATGACTGCTGTAAAAGACGCAAAGCTCTTTCTAGTATACAGAGCAAAAGATCTTAATATCGTTGCAGGCAGTTCTCAAAAATTAAAGATAAATATTATGCTTGACAACATCCAAATTCCTTCTAATGCACTTGGGAAAGACGTTATATTGGAAAACGGTAAGACAACTGCATCCATAAATGAATCTAGACTCTATAATATTATATCAGCGCCTGACTATCAAACACATCTAATTGAGATAAGTGCAGAACCTGGTTTTCAATTATACACATTTACTTTTGGATGATTTCGTTTAACAGATGATCCAGTCCCATTTGTTTTAGCCTTCTGACTTCTTCCCTTACTCTGAAAAAGTCGAAAAAAATATCGTTATCTGAAATTGACTCACGAAAACGATAGAAATTTAGGGTATTCATTGAAATATTATTCAAACTAGCAGAAAAATAATCTGCCTCTTGTTCTCTAACATATAGTTGAGGTTTATGCCCATTAAAATGTCCTGCTGCAATATGTCCTATTTCGTGACCAAGAACAATAGGCTTATAGTATTCTGATACAGTATAATATCAGATCTTCCTTGTATACCCACAACTAAAGTTGTGGGTTTGTGGGAAGATATGATCCCGAACACGTCCTTAATACATACCAACTAAAGTTGGTAGTTTTGGACGTGTTCAAGATAAAGATAAAAGAATCGATGCGCAATATTACATGAAGATTGGTAAGGAGAGTGAGGTTAAAGTTATGCTTACAGAAGCACAAAACTTTGTGTCAAGTTTTGATGAATTGATATCTGATATTTCTGACAAAGATATTGCAGATTACAGGGCTAAAATTTTTCTTTTTAGAGCATAATTGTTACTGGTGTTATCATGGAAGAAAAAATCTACTTCAAAAATGCGGATGGACTAAAAATCTGTGGTATATTAACAAAGCTAACAAAGCTAGAAAAAGATGGCGATAAGTGCATTATTCTTTGCCATGGCATAACTGTCGACAAGGATGAGGATGGAATCTTTACAGAATTGGCTAAAAAGCTAGCTGAGGTTGGCTTTGCAGTTCTTAGATTCGATTTCAGAGGTCATGGTGAAAGTGAAGGCAATTCTGTTGATATAACCATTGCAGGTGAAGAAAGAGATTTACGGGCTGCTATGAAATTTCTGCAAAATCTTGGTTACAAAAGGTTTGGAATTCTAGGTGCAAGCTTTGCAGGCGGCGCAGTTTCGTTGTTTACTGTAAAGCATCAAAATATAGTAAAAGCACTAGTTCTTTGGAATGCTGTTATCGATTACCACTCTTTGCTGGAGCCAACACTTCCATGGTCATCAGAAAATTTTGGGAAGGATCAAATGAAAAAACTAGAAAGGCAAGGATTTATCGAAATTGGTAGTTCCAAATTCAAGATTGGTCAGAATTTATTTAGTGAGATGGCTTCTTTACAACCATGGAAAGAATTGCAAAAATTGAATATCCCCATATTGTTCGTTCATGGTGATAAAGACAGCTATGTTCCTTATTCAGATTCAGTAAAATACTCTAGATTAAAAAATGCGCGGCTTCAGACCATACCTGGTGGAGAACACGGATTCCAAGAAAATAGAAAAAGTTCACAACTTGCAAATAAGGTAACAGTTGAATTCTTTTTAAAAAATTTAGTATGATATTGATATTATTATCTGGAACACGATCTGATATAAGTGTTCAATATAATACATAAATCTATAAACTTTTGTGTACTATAATTCAGTATGATTCATGACGCTTTGTTGCTTCAATACAAGAAGATACGTCAAAGAAGATCTTATACTAACTATCTTTCAGAAACTACCTAGCATTTTTCTTGTACAGTTTAATTGCCAAATCTCTTATTTCCTGGGGTGTAATTATTTTATCAGCATCTGTATCAACATTTACTAACACCCTTTGAATTGCTTTAGGATGTTTATATTCACTATAGGAACCATTTGCAAGATATCCTTTTTTTGTCTTTTTTACTTTAACAGTTCCAGCATAGATTCCAGCAAGATTTCTCAGAGCTCCATCATCATCTCTTAATGCTATATAGTCATTTGGAAACATTTTGAGCATTCTTTCACTTTTTACCCCTAATACATCTTTAGCTTTGTCTATTTTTGAATATGCTTTTACTGGTTCTATTTGATCTAAAGGTCTATCCAGCATTTGATTAGTTGCACATCCTGTTAAACCTGCCAGCCCTATTCCTAAACCAAACATATACGGCTGCATCCTCTCCATTATTTTCATCTTCACACCTTATAATATTATGTAATTCCAGGTATTTAAAGATTTCTATATTCACTACTATACAGTTAGTATTATAGATCTGATAATGCCATTAGAAGATGTGCGGTATATTGTGAAATGTATGTTACGAGATAAAAA
>CAYMYT010000063.1:0-4267 GCA_964394755.1 uncultured archaeon | reverse complement strand
TGTTAATGTTGGGTTAGTGATGTGTTAATGTTGGGTTAGTGATGTGTTAATGTTGATGGTGGATTAATACTATGCTTGATCGTCTTCTTGGAATGCCAAAAGTTTTCGAATCATCAAGAAAAAATTTCAAATATCTTTACTTGTGCAACAAGTGCAAGCGCAGCTTTGATTCAAAAATAGAATTAGCACAGTGTAAATTTTGCAGCCATGAAGTTCTTGAGCTTTCTCGTTCACCTATTCTTAAAGAAAATAACTTCAGATTTTATTGTGCAAAATGTGAAAAGAATTTTATCAGTTCAATGCCACAGGGAAGATGTGAGATATGTGCAAGTAAGATTATTCGCTTTTATACTTGGTATAATATTTCAAAGCATGAGCGTATTGCTTTTAACATAAGAAGAATGATAAAATTTTTACGATATTCAAAACATAATGAAATAAAAAAAGAAGAACTTCCTACAAAGTAAGATCCTAGCAGATCCCTTCTTTAGGAAAGAAGGTCTCTGCACTTCCCAAGAAACAGGTGGCTTTGTGATATTATTATAATAATATTTACTACTACAATCAATAGTTCTTTGGAACATCATCAGAAGGGATTTGCACTGGTGGTATAATCTGGCAGAACCTGAGCTTCCCAAGCTCATGATCCGGGTTCAAATCCCGGCCGGTGCATCGTAGAGCATTAATACTTTGATTATTATTATACTTTGAGAATATTTTATTGTAGGGCTCGTGGTCTAGTAACACCATTGTTGTTGGGAATTGGCTATGACGTCTGCTTAGAATATTACAGTTGTACTGTAATTTCGCAGTAGACGTGCAGGAGGCCGCCAGTTCGAATCTGGCCGAGCCCATATGCAAACATATGTAGATCTTCACATACACTCGAAATACTCGAGGGCCACATCCACTCAGCTTGATCTAGAAAATCTTTCGAGTGCAGCCAAAGTAAAAGGATTGCATGTATTGGGAACAGGTGATTTTACACATCCTATTTGGTTTAAGGAACTCAAGGCAAAATTAGAATTTGATGATGGCATTTATAAATATGGTGGTATAAATTTTATTCTAACAAATGAAATTTCTTTGATCTATAAGCAAGACAAAAAGCAGAGACGTATACATCATATTTTAATTGCGCCGGATATCGATATTGTAGATCAAATAAATGAATTTCTCAAGAGCAAGGGTCGTGTAGATTACGATGGTCGTCCTATATTTGGTTTCAGCAGCATTGAGCTTGTTGATGCTATGATATCAATTTCTAAGGACATAATGATTATTCCTGCACATTCTTGGACACCATGGTACGGCATATTTGGTAGTATGAGTGGTTTTGACAGCATTGAAGAATGTTTTCAAGACAGATCAAAATACATATACGCTATTGAAACAGGGTTGAGTAGTAATCCTGAAATGAACTGGAGGATACCTGCTCTGGATAATACTGCACTAGTTAGTTTTTCCGATGCTCATTCTGCAAAGCCCTGGCGAATCGGGAGAGAAGCTTGTGCATTCGACCTCAAAAAAATAAACTATGGTAGTATAATGGACACTATAAAAAATAATGATCCAAAAAGATTTTTGTTTACATTAGAATTCTTTCCAGAACAAGGGAAGTATCACTATGATGGTCACAGAGATTGCAACTTTAGTTGTGATCCTAATCAGAGCAAAAAAATGAATAGTATCTGTCCTCGATGCAAACAAAGGCTTACAATAGGTGTATTAAATAGAATAGAGAGTCTGTCTGATAATAATAGACTAGATGGCTACGTTCGAAAGGGTGCAATACCTTTCAAATCAATTATTCCTTTGAGTGAACTAATTGGATTTGCTATTGGTTATTCACCTGATTCGTTATCAGTTTGGAAAATTTATGATAATATGATTTCAGCTTTCGGGAACGAACTTAATATTCTCATCGATGCAGATCTGGAAGAAATAAGAAAGGTTGATGAAAAGGTTGCTGAATTAATATGCAGGGCAAGAAATGGTAAGATAAATTTCGTAGCTGGATATGATGGGGTTTATGGAAAGGCTGTTTTGGTTGGAGAAAATAAAATAATGCGCAAATCAAAAAATAGTAAGATCTCTGATTATGTTAGGTTAAAATAAGCAAATCGAACTAAGTTGTTGATGGAACTCCAAAAACTGTTACCTTTGTGTCTTTGTCAATGTAATATCCATAGATAAGATCAAACTGCATTGTCAATGTATCAAGATCCTTTGCCTTCCATATATTTCTGTCAACTAGAAGTACACATGATATCGTTGCTGTCTTATCAGATCTAAGTTTTGAAAGTCCTGTATGTTCTAGAATAATGACCTGTCCTAAACTAGTTTGCTGCGGCTTTGCATCACCACAATCTCTTACAGTAACTCCATGACCATCGATAAACACTCTTCCGAATATAAGTCCGTCTTCCTTTGCAGAGCTAATAGGTAATGGCCAACCATCACCAACATTCTTCAGTTTTATTGTAAATGGTATCTGATCATAAGGTGATACTTGGTCTGTATTGATTACTATTGGTGAAGGAATTCTTTCCACATCTATTTTGATTGGTGCACCAACAGTATTCTTAACATCTACTGGGAAACTTGTGTCTTGGTTAAGTTTAAGTCTTCTATCAAGCTCTTTTTTAGACATAATCTTGATGTTAACGCCTGCTGTTGATTTGTAAACGTAGCTTACTCTTGCAGTTATATCATATGGTAAACTGACTCCTTCTGCCAATATTGGTGGGTTAAGAAGCCATGTAAGTGTTCTAAAGTCACCGCTTCTCTCGGTTTCGCGATCAGGTGGAAGAAGGTTGTCTTCGATGACTTGTAGAGTACTCTGCAAGTTGCTTATACCCTTTGCTTTGTCGCAAACACCCTGAACAAATCTGTCATAGACATTATCTATTAGACCTATTCCAAGGTCAAAAACAAATAGTGATTGTGTTGGTGAGTCAGTTCCTGCAATACGAAAGTCGACGTTGCTTCCACTGTAGCTTATATCAAATGAAGATCTGCTGGCGTATCCAGCATAATTGTATGTTGGTAGGCCTGATATCAGCTCTGAACCTGTATCTCTATTTGACCAAGAAGAAACACCTAGTAGTTCTGCTGTAACGCAGCGAGCTGTTGTTCCTCCTTGATTTTCTACATCAAGAATAAACTGAACGTTGTCGCCAATGCGTGCCTTTTCTGGGTCGACACTGAATCCTTTTATTTTAAGGCCATTGTCAGGATCTACTACTTCACCTTTCTGTACACATGCTGATAGAAATACTATAGCGAGAACTAAAAGCACACGCTTCATTTTTATATCTTTGTGAAGTTTGTTTAAATAGTTTCAGTTTGCGGGTTTGTTAGGTAAAATATTACATCTATTTGATGTTCAGTGACAAAACAAAGATTTGTGAAGAACCACTGGTCGGAGACCAGTGGCATCTTGAAGTTGGTGAATGACACTGGTATTACGCAGTGGTTCTTTACATCTCGCAACCACTAGTCATAGACTAGTGGTATGCTAGATATCAAGTTTTTGTTTATTTACTTGAATGCGTAAAATGCCAGAGATTTACCAGAGATTTGATTTGGATCTGAAAGCAATAGGTGAGTTAGATTACCGAGAATTTATAAAATTAAATCTTCCAGGAGCTGCAAAAACAATGATGGATGAGCTAACAGAAAATTATGTTGTTTTGGAATCCAGTACTGATTACAACGGAATTCCTCACAGCATTATTATTGGAGGAAAACTTTCTAATCATTTCGAAAAAGATTTTTACGGGCTTATAGAAAAATTTGGATTACCATATAGGACTGGAATTCATTATACACCAAAATAAGATCCTTTCTTTCAAGAAAGGATCTTATCATCTTCCAAAGAACATGTGGTTAATGCGATATTATTATAATTAGAAATCATCTTCCTTGAAGACCTTTGAAAAAGTCATCCAAGCCTTTAGCAGCGTTTCCTATTTCTCTTTCAATTTGTTTTCCAGCGTTTTCAGCATCTCTACTAAATCTATCTATAGTTTCCTGAGCTTGTCTCCCGGCGTTTCCTACTTCTCTTTCAAGCTGTCTTCCAGCGTTTTGCATATCTCTATCAAATTTTTCAACATCTCTTTCAAATCTCTCTACAGTTTTTCTAGATCTCTCCCTTTTTTCTTCTTGTCTTTTTTGTTCATAATATTCTTCGCGGGTTGGTGTAACTATTCTTCGAGCAGGCATTCCACCAGACCAATCAATAGTTGGGTCGCCCCTCAAGTGC
>CAYMYT010000062.1:1140-4391 GCA_964394755.1 uncultured archaeon | reverse complement strand
TTTCATCAAAGCGGACGTGTTCCAGATAAACATGTGCTTTTTATTGAAGTTCGATAATATAATAGTATGGATGAGATGGGATACAAAATAATGAGATTATTCGGTTTCTTTCTATTGTTTTTACTTATATCTTTTACTATTCTTGCTATTACAGGAAGTCTTAATAAATCCTTTGAAGTGATTGGAATTATAATAAAATAGAGTGTGAAATACATGGGACCTTCGTTATTATTGTCAGTTATTATTGGCCTTATTATTCTTGGTGTGACAGTTTATTTTGTGTTGAATTTTATACCTGAATTAGTTAAGCTTGTTGGTAGTATGCTACTAAGTGCTATTGGTAAAATACTATCTTTTTTTACAATTAGTATAACCTGATTTGTAATATATATGAGGTTATTATGACATGGGATAAATTTATCGTGCATATGATTATTTTCTTAGTTGTTCTTGTAATTTCCCTTACATTATTGAGTATTATAGATACTGATTACAAGAAGGCAAAAGAAAGTATCACTGAGGGCCAGGCAATAATAGAGATGCTTCCAAAAATAGTTAGAGTTGAAGATGATGTAACTGCAAGCCTATTCTGCAGCAGTGGAAAATATGAAATAACTGTAAATGCGTTTGATGTAATATCTGGATCAGATCAGGAAATTATAACTGCACTTAAGTATCCTGGATTTGGTCCACGAGTACGCAGCGGCAATACTGTGTACAAGATAGAAAAACCTAGATCATCGATATCGACAACGACCTATACTATACGCAGTGATAAACCACCTGTAATACTCAAATTTGCTCACGATATAACAGCGAATTTGCAGCATGGGCAAAAGATTATTGCAGACCCACTTAGCTTCGAGCTTAGTTTGTATGACCTACCTTTTTTGGGGTGCAGCGCAGCAGTCTTTACTAAGTGTGGTGTAGAAAGTGGAGAAATGCACTTTAGAAGTGAAGACCTTGAAGACAACATAAATATATGCGGTGCTTCGCTTGGTGCAAATATGGAAATTCATGATTGTTTAAACGCGGACCTTACAGTAAAATTATATGGTACACCAAAACCTGCCTTAGGATTTTATAAGGGTGAGGAACTTCAACTAAGTTTCTGGAAGAAGCCTACAGAAGACACAAAAGATTGCTGGAAAACTGATCTAACCTCAATTACTAGTGTGTGCAAAGATGAATTTCTTGGAGGAGTAAGCGTATACGTACCTATAGGCCAATATCATGCGTGTTCCTGATAAACATAGAGATTTATTTGCCCCTACAAATTGTATATATGGTCGCAGTTCCTGCAATACAGAGTATCATTGTTATGCTTATAGTTCTTGCTACAGCAGTAGCTTTGATATATTTTTTGAGTGACTTGATTAATGATCAGATACCTAGAGATGAGGCATTTGGCATTAGAATTGTGAATGAAGCATGTTCTTCTTCTGATACAAAGACAAAAATAACAGGAAAAATACGCGCAGAAGAACTTGAGAGAAAAGATCTAACAAAAGATGTTATGGCTATATTGTTCAATAAAAACAGAGTCTTTAACCCATCTAATTTCCAAATTGGTGATGACCAAACATCTAGACATAAAACTGTGACTGATGGGAGTTCAGTTAAACTTGATTTTGATACTGGGGTTCAGGGTTATGCCACTTTAGCATTCTATCAATATAATGATGAATGCCAATTAGGTGTAGTAGATTTGACTCAGAATCGATTTATTGAAAAATGTTCAGGTTTTCTTTTAGGAAAACAAAGTATAAAATGTGGTGATGGTGGTTAAATTTTTATACCAGCAAGATACGGACACAATTTTTTTGCTTGTACATATCTTGATACCGGTAGGGTTATTGGACAATTTAATCCTACCGATAGTTGTTCACCATGTCCAACAGGTGCGCAGTGTCACAAACATATATGGGATAGTGGTTTGAACTGCTATATACCTCTGGGAAGTGTACACTGTACGTGCAGTATTCCTACTAGCGAAACAACTTGTAGAACTCTAAAATAGTGATATGAATGGAAATAGATATCTTTTGGCATTAATTTAACGTATAATTGTTTTACTCCATGGAACCCATTGCTGCAATGAAAGCGAATAATGATTTTCTTCGTATCCACACTTTCTATCAGATAAAGAATAAAAAGGTGTATAACCTCTCATATTTTTTGCATTAGATACATTACGACAAATATCTCTAATTGCAAAGAATATTTTACTATCAATACCTTTGATATGGTCTGTTTTATTAGATGGAACATGGTAGTATTTTCTTGGCAGCATATTAACTAGAGTAGTTGCAAGGTTTTCATTTGCAGTTAAACTTGCGGCCATTATTGCTACATTTTTTATATAATTATCATCATCTCTAAGATATTTTTCTATAATATTTTCGGTTTTGTCTGTTTTTAGATCTCCAAGTTTATACATTATAAGTGCAAAGCTGTTAGTCTTATTTTGTTTTTTGTCTTCATCCAAAAAATTTTCTATACGTGATATTGCACCATTTTCTACATAATATCCAACCATTTTCCCAAAAACATAGCTAGATCCTCCAGCACTAAATTCCTTTAAAAGAGGTTGTTCAGGATAATCTTCGTCTGATCTGTAAATTTTTTCAAGAAAATCATACTCACCTAAAATTACTAGATTTTCAACAGATTCCGAATCACATACGTTTGCTTTAACAAATTTTTTCAATCTATCTGTTTCATCTCTCATTTTGAGAACAGCTCTTGTTGTAGACATAATCCTCAATGCAGAGCATCGTGCATAGTAGTGTTCATGATATAATTCATTACCGTAAAGAATAGGATGCATTTCTCTGTTATCGGTCAATTTTTCTATTAGATCTGGATCCAGAGCTTCGCGTAGAAGATTCTCTTCATAAGCACCTATTGGTGAATCTCTTAGCTTTTCAATCTTAGTTCGTTTAGTTTTTTCTCTTGGTATCATTACGTCATCAATATACATATTCCATGCAAAAGACAATAACACAAGTTCTAGAATAGCTAAACGAAATCCGTTAGATACCATACTTATCACATTTGAGACCTTATTGCAAAAATATTAGAATACATCACAAGAAGGTATTATCTAGGTAATGCAAATGAAAAGTTTCTAGTGTTTAAGATGATATAGTGATATGAATGGAGGAAAGAACAATAAATATCATAAAATCCGTTGTTATACTGGTAGTTTTACTAGTTATAGTTATTTCAATGACAAACACATTTGCAAC
>CAYMYT010000062.1:0-1130 GCA_964394755.1 uncultured archaeon | reverse complement strand
ATACAATAGGTTTTGTAAAGAATTTTGGCTGATCAAGCGATATTTATTTGCTCGATGCGAAATATAATAATGCGTACCGAATATGTTATTGTAGCAGTTATTATGCTTCTCATAGTTATAGCTGCTATGGCCCTACTAGTTAAAGACATCGTACCATCTGTTAAGTCTGTTTTTCAGAATATATTACAAGCATTGAAGTGACAAGCATGAAAGGTCAGCAAGATGAAATAACGTTTGCAGGATGGGTACTGATCACATTCATATTTATTACAGTATTCTTTTTGATTATGGGAAAGTTATCTAGAGCTGATTTACAGATTGCGTTGTTGAATACTGAAAGGCTTACAGCAAACATAAATGATGTTTGCGCTCTTGGTGGTACAAAAACAATCAAAGACTTTTCGTTGCTGCAGCCAAAAGCTGAGACATTTGGTGGTTTTGTAAACTTCCTTCCAAAGTTTGCGATATATGGCCGTGGGGATCCAGATTATGTTTTGTATTATGAATCGTTTCCTATAGGTGAAGCAATAGGATGGGAAGTATATCAGGAGTTTGGGGATCGTGTTATTGCACCTTTACCACATAAAACAGATATGGAAATCAAAGATTTTGTTATTTATATGAGTAGTCATGTGGCAAATGTAAATGAGAAAATAAGGGTAGATAGACCAAATTTTGATGGTAAAATAATAGTTCCAAATGTAATATTGGATCAAAAAACAAATGTGCTTGTCACAGAAGATCCTAGACCTTTGATTAGTATTGGTGAAGATGAAAATCGAGATGGTAATCTGGGGAAGTGGAAAGAAGAAGATTCTGTAGAGAGCAATGTATTTTATTTCTCTAATATTATATCGCTGAGCCAAATTGAAAAAAGTTCTATAAAATACAGGCCATGTGGAAAGAATGCACTATGTTTGAAGACAGGAGAAAATGTATTCAGGTTTCCGCTTGAATGCGATAATATAAAGAATATACATCTTGAGTATGATGCAAGAGATCCAATAGGTTTTTATGGTCCAGCTATTGGAATTATAGCAGGAGGCGTAGCAGTGCGTGCAATACCTACAGTAAGTACAGCAGCAAGTACAGCATTAACAGGTGTATTCAAATTTGGTGGTAAAATTTTA
>CAYMYT010000061.1:0-4715 GCA_964394755.1 uncultured archaeon | reverse complement strand
TATCTTGTAACACGTCAACTATATTCTAAAAACAAACTTATAGATCTTTAAATAGCTTAATTTTATCTGGTGAGCTATCCGGGTTAGTTGCACTCTCTAAAGTGTTCAAAAAGAACATGTATAGGGTGAGAGTGCATGAAGAGAGAAATAAAGTTAGTAAAGATAGTTAACTTACAGCTACAAGGCTATACAGACAAAGAAATAATTCAGGATCTTGAGTTATCAAGAAGAACTTATTTCTATTGGAAATCCAGAATATGTAGAGAAGGTTTAGCATCTGTTGTGCAGAAGAAGAAGCCTGGACCAGAACCTAGAAAATCTGTAGACTTGGTGACAACAGAAAGAGTTCTTAGGTGGAGAGACAAATATGGATGGGGTCCAACAAAGATAGCAAAGCATCTTGGAGTACACCACCATATAGATATCTCTCATCATCAGATATACAACCTCTTTGTCCAAACAAAGAGAAATAACAGTTTAGGCTATACACGAAGAATAAAAGGAAAAACAAGATACGAAAGAATGCATTCTATGACGCTTTTACACACAGATTGGAAGGATATACATACACATGCCATGCTCAGCTACATGGACGATCACTCACGTTTCATTACAGCTTCCAAGAAGTTCCCAGAGGCTACAGCTGAAAACTGCATAAAGCTGCTAGAAGAGGTGATCAGAAAGTTTGGTAAACCAAAACAAGTTTTATCAGACAGAGGAAGTCAGTTCTGGAATAACAGGGGAGAGAAACCAACAGCTTTCACACAGTTTTGCATCGACAATGAAATACAGCACATAAAGTGCAGCAAAGCAAGTCCACAAGCTAATGGTAATTTAGAAAACTTCCATGGTCAATATGATGTCGAATCGTGGAGATTCAGCAGTCACCAAAGATACATTAGACATTGGAACTATCAAAGACCTCATGGAGGTATAGGATATTTATATCCTTCTGAAATATTCTTTAGAGATAAGTGCAATTAATTCTGGATAGGACATTTATTCATTATTTTATAAAGAATCACTACTCAAGGGAATCATACAATTCAAGGTTTCAAAGGTTCTCCAATAAATAGCTATTTTGTATTGCTAGAAGTTTTTTGTATCTCATAGGCTCTACTTAGATTTAGATGAAATTCTGCTTCATAAGGATCAATTTCAATTGCCTTTTTATAACTTTCAATAGCATCTTGATAATTTCCTAACTCAAGATATGTACGACCTTTACTATTCCAGGCTTCCGCGTAAAATCGATCTGCTATTATAGATTTGTCAAAATCTTCTAGTGCTTCTTCATGACGATTTGATATAGACTTTGCAACACCTCTCTTATCGTACGCCATTGCATTTTTTGGATCCATTTCTATAACAGCATCGTAAATATCGATTGATTTGTTATAGTCTTTTCCTAAGTAGTGTGCATCCATTGCCAGGTAATTTAATATATGGGCGCAAAATTGTCTTTTATTGATTTCCACAGACCTCAAAATCTTCGAAATAAATCTCTCAGAAAACTTGGTTTCAAGTGAATGTTCTATTGATTCAATAATATCGTATTTTGATTGTGGTAGGTGTATTAATTCACTATCATCTAGATAAGCAACACGTGTATGATTCATGATGTGATCCTGTGGAAAATCAAGTATGATTTTGAATGGAAGACCAAGTCGCTCACATACTCCAATCTGTATACTAGGCATACTTGCACAGTTTGTCTTCAATTTGTTTAGAGCTTCGTTCAAAAGATAAGGTTTGAAGCTTGCTCTATAATCAAATCTATCCATTAAATATTGTGTAAGTTTTTTTAAAATAAATTCAGGTTTTTGCTCATCTTTTATTTTTATCTTAAGTTTGTCCACTATACGATTAATTTCATTTAATTTATCATCAATTTGAAAGTCTTGTGTAAATCCTAATCTTGCGGATTCCTTTCCTATTAGAAGACAAGCATAAGCTGTATCGAAATCTTCTGTTTTTGTGTAGTTCACTAGATCAGTAAGATAATTCTGGGACACCATTATCACCTATCCAGGCTTACATGAAGGCTTAGGACGAGAAGGTTCATGTGGATAACAATTTGGAGTTTTGCAATCCGGTTTGCAATGATCTGGATCCTTATCATCTGGTCTGCACCAATCATGTGGAATGCATGTATATTCTGGAAGGCATGCTGTTGGATTGTATGGTTTGCATGATTCTATTTGTGAATTATTCCCATTAGGCCACTCTCCTGTATAAGGATCATACATGCAGTCAGCAGGCTTTGCATAAAATTCACCACTCTGACCTTTAGCCTTTGGTCTGCAGTCAAAACAACCATATCGGTACTCACAATCTTTGCATACTTCTACGTAATCTTTTGATAAACCCCATATCTTCACTAAATTATTGCTATTCAAGATATCTTTTAAACTCATTTCCTTAACATTTCCTATAATAAAATCTCTTTCCATTATACATGGTGTAGCATTTCCACTTGAGCTTATACATAGTTCACCTGACCAGCAACTATGCCCATAAAGGTATTTCTGAAAGGTATCATAATCAATCTTCGGGAATAATGGTGCAGTCATCAGATGTTTTTCAACAAGCTTATCTGCGACAAGTTCTGAATTGCATCCCCTACCAGATGGCCTTACAAGATCGTAACCTACATCTTCTACACCAGTTTCATTCTTCAGGAATTCTATGGTTTCATCCAAATAGTCTTGGTTCTGCTTCATAGCAATTATAGCGATTCTGGTAGGAATATCATTTGATCTAGCCTTTTTTATATTTCTCAATGTACTTTCCCAGCTTCCATGATTCTGAGTTATTTCTTCATGTATACTTCTGGTAGGACCGTAAAAAGAAAAAGCAAGCTTCATATTACGTTTTCTTATGTTCTGTATCCTATCATCGTTTAGAAGCGTACCATTTGTATATATTTCCTGAGATTCGTAACCAATATTTCCAGCAAAATCTGCAAGATCAAAAAGCTTATCACCATATATAAATGGTTCCCCGCCTATAAACTGAAGTCTTCTAGTACCTAGTTCATATGCTTCTTTGATCACTCTTAGCCAATCCTTATGTGAAATAAAAAGTTCTGGGAAAAGTTTTTCATACGTAGCTTTTTTTGAGTCACTATCACTATAACAATGAAGACATTTTAGGTTACAGCCTTCTGTCAGTTCTAACCATACGAAATTTAATCTATTCTCAGGCCTTTCTGGAAGACTGTTAACTAGTGGTTTTTCTTGGGAAAAATGGCCTAGATCTAAATTATATAAACGTGACAGAAATTCAAATCCTGCTAAGTAAGATTCTTCTGTTTTATCCAGTGCAGATTTTATCGCAGAACCTTTTTGCAGGTTTTCTAATAGTTGTTTTGTTTCAAGATTTATAGAATATATATCACCAGAATTAAGATTGTAAATAGCACCACGCTTGGCACCATTGATTAAGAAACAATCTGGATTAAGTCCAAAAAAATTATTCTTATCAAGATCAGAGTCTGGCATATCTACAGAATGTTCTTGATCTTTTCCTGATGATACTCTAGATATTTCAAACACTTTAAAGTTTCTCAGAAAACTTTAAATATTTCCCACCTAGTGTGATTCGTGTGTCAATTGTAATTTTAGCGTAATCAGAAAAATAGCATCCACAAACCTATAATAGCTAGAATAATACCGGCGAATACAGCTGTTTTTGCCATATTTTCTGGTTGATAATCTGTTATGTCAGGAAAGCCTAGTATTAGAAATAATCCTATTGCTGTTAAGGCAAGACCCATGATTTTTCTTAGCAGCACTGCAAGTGTTATCACAGAGATTATTATCCATAGCCCTACTGCTATTGCGATAATACCAACAACAAGCACAAAAATAACATGTCCGCTTCCAACACTACTATTAACAGTGAAGTGTATTGCAAGAAGTCCGAATGCAATAAGAATAGCAGCTGCAATTATCTCAATCATAAGATCTCTTGGCGGGCTGAAATTTATAGGTTTGCTTTACCCATTCATAATAGGAATTATCATATGTAAAAAAGATACTATAAGAAAGATGCGATAATATCAATTATATAAATCACAGACAATAATTATAATCATGGTATGGGCGCGAACAAAACTTCTTATATATGATTACGTTTTTGAGCCTGTTAAAGATATAAGAATGAGTTTTGTGTGTAAGACACCTGAAAAACTCTACCCAAAGATAAATGAGCTTCTTCGTTCAGTTTTCAATGTGCCTGACGCCTATGTGCAGGAGAAGGCATACAGTAGAGAAATGGGAAAGGACGCTGAGCGTTTTGAAACTGAATGGGAACTAAATAAAATACTTGATATGTATAGTTACATAACAATTGAGGTGGATCTTACAGGCTTTTCTTCAGGAGGTGAAGGTAAAGCAACTATAAGAATAAAATCCAGGTTAATAACAGAATATCCGCAGGATACGATATGGCAGCAAAATATTATTTACGAAATGTTTAGGAGGTTTTGGCACAAGTTTTACTACCATCATAAAAGAATGGAGTATTTGAACCTTGCAAGAGAACTTGTGAAAAGTTTTGAGACTAATGTTAAGTCATATGTTGAGACTTTGAAGGCTTAGCAGCAGATTCCTTCTTTGTCTTGAATACACACAAAATGACAATATATTATTGTGTGTATTCGGGATCACGTCTTCCTAAGAAATATCTTGAACATGTCATAAAAATATATT
>CAYMYT010000060.1:0-5032 GCA_964394755.1 uncultured archaeon | reverse complement strand
TCACCACATCTGGGAGATTTGCACCTTATTGTACATGAGTCTGTATTATCCTGGTTGCCATCATCACATTCTTCTTGGTTTTTAGGTTGCACAAAGCCATCACCACATCTGGGATGTTGGCAGTTTATTGTACAACTATCTGTATTATCCTGGTTCCCATCATCACACTGCTCTTGTCCTTTCACAATCCCATCCCCACATCCTGGTTTCTTGCATGCATTAGTGCAACCATCCATATTATTCCCATTATAATCATCACATTCTTCCCGATTTTGTTGTACAATCCCATCTCCACATATTGCTGTAGTACATCTGTTAGTACACTCATCTGTATCGATCTTGTTGCCATCATCGCACTGCTCAATGCCTTCTTTAATTTTATTACCACATTTTGGTACAGTACACTTATTTGTGCATGTTTTTGTTGCAGTGCCAGTATCACAAAGTTCGCCAGGTTGTACAAATCTATCACCGCATTTTGCTATAACGCATGCATTAGTACACCAATCTTTGTTATCGCGGTTGCCATCATCACACTTCTCTTTACCTTGTACATAGCCATCCCCGCATTTTGCCCTGGTGCATTGGTTAGTACATGTATCTTCGTTAATGGTGTTGCCATCGTCACATGATTCACCAGACTGTCTAATACCATCACCGCACCTATTAGGAAGTGATTCCAGATTTGCATTAATTGTGTAATAAGAATGTTGTTTTGAAATCACCACTGTTTCTTTATATTGGCGATAACCTTCTTTTGTAATTGTAATTTCATAAGTACCATAATCCAAACCTGTAAGTTTCGTTGGTGTGTTCCCAGTTGAATATGTACGCCCACCTATAACCACAGACGCTTTTGCTATGGGAACTGAGTTAATGGTCAAACCTGTTGGCTTTGGTGTTACTGGTTTAACATGTCCGTATTCTCCTGTTACACTATCATCAGAACTAGTAAATGGTACTATAACCGCAACTAGAACCATAATACCAACTACTGAAAAAGAGAAAGTTGTCCATGATGATATCTTTCTTTGTTTTGAGGCATTCTTTATTTTTTTACCTAGTCCCATATTTCTATTGGTAGATTGCGATATATATAGATATTATCTTGAACACGTCCAAAACTACTGTCTTTCTTCGAAAGATCAAGACTATATATATGAGGAATACAATCTATAACTATGCCGCGCATAGTACAAAAATCTTTATACAAACAGCAGCGTGTTGGTATATTCATCGATGTCCAGAATTTATATTATTCGGCAAAGCACCTTTACAAAGCAAAGGTCAATTATAATGAGGTCATGCGTGCTGCGCTCAGAGATAGGGCCCTTATCAGAGCAACGGCCTACGTTGTTCGCGCCTCACTAGAAGATGAAGCTACATTTTTCTATGCACTTGAACACATCGGTTTCGAAGTAAAGTCAAAAGATCTCCAAGTATTTCCAGGCGGCATGAAGAAAGGAGATTGGGATGTCGGCATATCAATGGATGCAATAGAACTTGCCCCAAAAATCGATGTAGTTGTTCTAGTAAGCGGAGATGGCGACTATATACCTCTATTACAACACCTTAAGCGTGCTCTTGGCTGCCGCACAGAAGTAATGGCATTTGGTAAAAGTACTTCATCAAAATTAAAGGAAGAAGCTGATGAATTTATCGATATGGACTCAAAAAAGTTTTTGCTTAAGTGATCTATAAATTAAATTACCAATCTCGTACTTCACCTATTCTCTTAATAGTTTCCTTTACGTCTTCCTTCGAAAGAAACAGAGTAGCTCTAAAGTAACCCTTACCACTCTCCCCAAAATATGAGCCTGGCATAAATGCAACATGACCTTCTCCAAGTAATTTATCTAAAACAAAGCTTTCATCATTGTAGCCTTCTGGAACTCTTGCCCACACATATGGCGTAGCTCTAGGCTTTTCACATTTCAGTCCAATATCATTCAAACCTTTCACTAAATCATCTCTTCTTTCTTTTATTATATCCATATAATCTCCCATTTCTTTTCTAGCATCTTGGTTAGAAAGAGCTTCTACACCAGCTTTCTGTATAACCCATGGCACACCCTGACCATATTGATCTTCTAATTTACGCCATCGTTTTATATTTTCTGGACTGCTTACCACCCATCCAAGACCAAGTCCTACAAAATTAAAATGTTTTGAGAAAGAAACCACTTCAAACCCATAATCCATAAGCTCTGGCAGCTGAGTTATAGAAAAAGGTACGGTATCATCAAAAGTGTAGTCCATGTAAGCTTTATCAAAAATGCCGCCAACATCATTATTTTTCATATCATCTAAAAGTTTTTCATAGCACTTGATATCTGCTACAGCACCTGTTGGATTATTCGGATCACAAAAGTAAAAGAATGAATCGCCTTCACTAAATTTAAAATTCGGGAGCCAATTCGTATCAGCAGAAGTTGGAATCCTTCTTATATTATTTCCTGATAAAACAGCTGCAGCCTCATAAGCAGGATATACAGGATCTAGTATAACAGCAGTACCTTTATTATACAATCTTGGAAGATTGTGAAGAACTGATTTCGTCCATCCTGTAACCGCTATATTCTCTGGTTTTAACTCTACCCCACGCTTTTCCTTGTACTCATTTCTGATAGCATCAACCAAATCATCTATACCTCTTGAAGGATGAACATCAACAGGATATCCATATGTTGCACCTTTTTCTTTTATGTATTCAGACATATTTCTTATAATAGTTGGTGTAACTCCTTCATCTGGAATTCCTATTCTGGCGTTTATTACCCTAATACCATCTCTTTCCTGTACTTCTTTTGTGAGTCTACCAACTTTAGCAAAAGGATACTCTGGTACTTGATTCAATAAGGGTGTATATCTAGGCATTGCTTTTACCATAAATTGAAAATATTTATAGTAGTCCAAGAAAAGATTCACAACATGAGGTTTTAAGTATTATTGTGTTATCAAATGATCTATGTATGATTATGGTAGATCATTCAGAAAATCACTAACATACCCAGGCAAACATAATCAAAACGATTTTTTTTATTTAGTTCACCCATTAAACTGGGACGATAAAATCTCTCCCAGAGAAATAGATGATAAATTAAATCAACTAAGAGACTCTGATCAATTCTATAAAGCACATCTGATAGCCAGTTTATCTAAAGAAGCTGCAATAAGAAGACTTGGCTACGAGAATGGTAAAGTCTACCATACAGAAATTCGTGGAAATATTGGTTTAGTAATTTATCCTTGCCTTGGTCCTAATAATGGTATTGTTCAAATAGCATGGAATTGTGATTTGAACAGTCCGGATAATCAAAAAGAATTGAAAGAATTTGTCGAAGAACACTCAGGAAAAATTAAATCCCCATCAACTCTTTTAACAGAAGCTAAGGGTCATGAAAATAAATATAACGAACTAATTCTAAGTGGTCATGAAAATATAGACATTCTAGGCATTGTGTACAAGAGCGGTGATCCAAAAACAAAATACATTGGAAGACTATTCAAAGATGTATTTAGCAAAATCATGCAGGATGAAATTCCTTTAGTCGAATTACCTGCAATAGAAAATTACAGCAAAAACCCTACAAAAGATATATTGGAAAATGCTATAGCTCTTTCAGAATTTTATGAGCCAGAATATTCTCGTACAGCAGCTAATTGAAAACAGATTTTTTCATGTTATGATACTGCAGACCAGCAATTATAACAACACTATCTAATTCAGTTGTAGAACTTCCTCGAAATTTTACCACTCCTATTGCAGCTCTCTTATAATCTTTATGTATTTTCCCAGCTTCTATCTCAGCTTTTGTTACTGTATGTAAAGCATATCTCAGGTCACATTCTGAAACATTATAGTCTTGCATTCTATTAATTTCAATTAAATCCACAGTCATGTAATTTCTTTTATCCCCATCAAAAGAATTTTCTCTTACATGGACCTTTCTGAACAAGTATTTTTTAGAATTCATTGGATATTCCACAAAAATATTCAGAAAATCATAGATAGGAGGACATTCCAATTCTAGTTTAATACTAATAATCTCAGGTTCTAAATAATAATCTGTCATGAATAACAATTTTCGATAACTATTTATCTGGAATTTTCTTACAGTAAAAAAAGAAGGTAATTATAAACCTACTGCCCCTTAAAAAGTGGGCTAAAATATGTATAAAATGAGATTCGAGGAACTTGTAAAGCTTCTGAACAATGAGAAAGGTATTGCAGAGTTTCTTTATAAACGTAAGAAATCCACCGGCTCTATTGCCTGTCCATTCTGCGGCAAAAAAAGATTCTATATGATGGACAGGAAAAGAATCAGATGCAAGAAGTGCAGGAAAGACCACGATTTTCTCAAAGATACATATTTTGGTAATTTACGCATAGGCTACGGTAAGTGGCTTATGCTAATCAAGCTATTCGAGCTTGAAGTTAGTGCCAGAAAAGCAGGGATACAACTTGGATTAAGCTACCCTGCTGTGCACAAAGCATTCGATACTATACGCCATTCAATTACACACAAATTGGTTGACAAAGAGATGCGTGGTGAAATTGAGGCAGATGAGAGCTATTTCGGCGGTAAACGTAAGGGTAATCGAGGAAGAGGTGCAGCTGGCAAGACTATAGTTTATGGCATACTAGAACGTGGAGGAAAGGTTTCTGTAAGTGTTGTTAGGGATGTAAGTGCTGAAAGTCTACTCAATGAAACAATGAAGAAAGTAAGACGAGGATCAATTGTGTACACAGATAAGTGGAAGGGTTATGATTCGCTTATGTTCTGCGGATACAAGCATCTGAACGTAAATCATAAGTACAGATTCAAGTTAGGAAAAGTATACATAAACGGTGTAGAAGGTTTTTGGAGCTTTGCGAAAGAGAGACTGATAAAGCATCATGGAATATCCAGGCACAAGTTCCTGTATTATATAAAGGAAATGGAATGGAGATACAACAATAGGGATAAAAACTTATTTGAATTAGTAGTAGATTATATGTTAGGGGTAGTTAATTGATAATTACCAAAAA
>CAYMYT010000059.1:0-5194 GCA_964394755.1 uncultured archaeon | reverse complement strand
CTTGTTGTGGTTCAAAATCCATTTTTCCTTCTTTTAACCATTGTAAGTATGATGAGCCTGATTAAATATTGTTTCATCGTATCTCGGTTCCCAAGTCAGCTTATTTAGTCTTTTATCGTTCCAGTGCTTGACTGCATCATAAGTCAACTGAATTTTGTAAGGTGGATTTTCAATTTTTTCTTGACTTCCGGATAAGATAGAAGCACTAGCCCACTGTGATGTTCCATTATCAAGAGTTAAAAGTCGGTATAAAGGCCAGTTAATAATATCAGGATCATCACAGATTTTTCTTTGCGCCAATGTTCCACTACGAATGAAATTTTTCTGGCTGCCTAACTTCCACGATGCAAATCTAAGAAATCTGTATAATGTAGCTGATTCACCAACGTCTATAGATTCTTGTGAGCCCCATTGAACTAATGCTTTGTAAAGTGATTGTAAATCTTCACCTAATTTATCGTAATTTTGTTCAAGATATTTTTGGCTATCTTTGTAACCGTTAAACAAATCAAGCACACCGATTCGTATCATCCATGATTTATCTAGGGGTATATAAGGTCTTCCCGTACTTTGTTTGAAGACATTATCTCGAACACGCTCATAGCGTGTTCCAAGATATCCATTTTCAATCAGGTATTTTTTCATATATTGTAAGTTATTCAAAAATATAAAAATTAGGTAGATTTTATTAGGCCAAAGATCTGATTTTCATATTCTATTATATCTTAATAGTAGTGAACAATAGTTAGCTTTATAAGGTTTTTTATTATAAAAATAGTAGAAGGGGATTAAAATGAAATACGTATTAAATATCGGTGCATGCGTATTAGCAGTTGGAGCTTTGTTAGTTGGAGCTAGAGGTTGTAATATGGCCTTCAATAATAAAACATTAAATGGACCCACATATACTTCTGTAAATCATGCAAAAGGTCTATCAGGACACATAGAATATACAAGATATGCGGATGGTTCTCAGGATGTAAAAGAATATCCGAATTTCGGTAGATTATTTGATTCTACTTTTCATCAGGATTTAGACGGGGATGGGCTTGTTGATAGGATTAGACGAAATGCAGGAGAATGGGAATCAAACAGATTAGAGGAATTTCTTGTTAGAGAACACGACTACAAAGCAAACAAAGAAAAATTTGATGAAGCAGACGAGCAACTACGAGAATTAATGGCAAGATATACGGCAAAGAAATAAAATACCGCAAGTTTTATCTGGAACAATCTTTGAGCATCCTAAGAAATTCTTTCAACGGTCTTGTATTAACAATATTCTTTTTTTCAGCCCAACCTCTACGAGCTTGAGCAATACCGAATTCTAGAAAACGGAAGTGATTTTTGCTGTGGGCATCAGAGTCTATGCATAGGAGGCAGCCAGCTTGAATAGCTCTTTTTATACATTCATCTTTGAGGTCAAGTCTGCTAGGACAGCCATCTATTTCTAAAATAGTACCTGTATTTTTTGCTGCATCTATTATAGAATCGATGTCAACTGCATAAGGTTCTCTTCTGTTAATGATGCGGCCTGTTGGATGAAAAAGAATATCAACGTTGGGGTTTTCCATTGCGCTTAATATTCTGGCAGTCATATCTTTGATAGGCATATTGAAATTGGAGTGGACAGCTGCGCCCACAACATCCAATTTCTGGAGTGCTGCATTGCTTATATCTAGCGATCCGTCTTTGAGGATGTTTACCTCTGCTCCTTTCAGAATTGTTATCCCAGTAATTTCTTTATTAATACGATCTATTTCTTTAGCCTGCTTAGCAAGCTTTGCTTCGTCAAGGCCGCCGGTCATTGCCAAAGAACGCGTATGGTCTGTTATAACTATGTACTGGAGACCTGCTTTTTTAGCATAATCGGCCATTTCTTTTATTGAGTCAGCACCATCTGTCCAATTTGTTTGTACTTGAAGATCACCTAGTAGATCATTATATCCAATCAAGTGTGGAAGTTTTGCAGTTACGCCTGCACCAGCACTTGCATCGATCTCACCAGTATTTTCACGAAGCTCAGGTTCGATATATTGCATACCCAACATCTTATATATTTCTTCTTCTGTTTTGCCTGCTACTAATTTGGTTCCTCGAAATAAACCATATTCACTTAACTTCATTCCACGATCTTTTGCTATTATTCTTAAAGCAACATTATGATCTTTATTTCCAGTAAAATAATTCAGGGCTGATCCAAAAACTTTTGGATCTACAACCCGTAGATCTACATTCAGTCCATTCTTGAATTTTACAGAAGATTTTGTTTTTCCTTTACCCTGAATATTAGCGATTTCCGGCATTGTTGTAAAATAGTCCATGACACGTTCTGCATATTTTTCTTGCGAGGCTACAAGTATATCAGCATCGCCAACAGTTTCTTTCCACCTACGAATAGAGCCTGCAACCACTACCCTATCTACGTGCGGTAGAGCACGAAGTCTTCCTTCAATCTCCCTAACAATATCTAATACATCTGCAAGAAGAAAACGACCACTGCTTCTCTTACGGAACGCTATGGCCCTCAATATTTTCTGTTCTGTTTTTTCCCCGAATCCCTCGAGTTTTTGTATTTTACCGATTTTTGCTGCCTTTTCCAATTCTTCTACATTTCTTATACCAAGCTTTTCATATAGAATCTTTATTGTTTTTGGACCAACACCCTCTATAGACTTCAGTTCTTCTATTTCAACAGGAAACTTTTTTTTAAGTTCTTGGTAGTATTCTAATTTACCTGTAGTAAGCAGCTCTTCTATTTTTTCAGCAATATTTTTACCTACAGCTGGAATATCCATCAAACCTTTTATTCCATTTTCTTTGTAAATATTGCTTACATCGTTCTCAAGTGTGTCTATATTATATGCAGCTTTTTCGTATGCAGCTGGTTTAAATGGAATATCATCCATCTCTAGAAAAATAGATATTTCATATAATATACGGGCGATATCCTTATTTTTGATAGCTGCGTAAGCCATATACAAATATTTAACTCCATTGTTTATATGGATCTATGGACAGCCAAATGCTGGAAAGCCACATACTTGCTGGAAAGATTGCAGCAGATGCAATGAAATATGCTAAAGATTACGTAAAGCCTGGTATTGCGCTCATAGATATTGCAGATAGAATAGAAAGTATGATAAAAGAGAAGGCTGAATTGGCATTTCCAGTTAATCTTTCATTGAATAACATAGCTGCGCACTACACTCCTTATAAGGGAGATCCAACTTGTATAAAAGAGGATGACGTTCTAAAGCTAGATATCGGAGTACATGTTAATGGATGGATAGCTGATACAGCAGTAACACTTACATTCAACAAAAAATGGGATGATATTGTGAAGGCTTCGAGAGAGGCGTTGGATAATGCACTTGAGATAGTTAAGCCAGGTTGTTTGGTTAGTAAAATATCCAGTGTGATAGAAGAAACGATAAAAGGATACGGTTTTAATCCTGTTAGTAATCTGACAGGACACGGTTTGGAGAGGTATCACTTACATGCTAATCCACAAATTCCTAATATAAAGACGGATTCACATCACGTTCTAATAGAGGACGAAGTCATTGCTATCGAACCTTTTGCAACCAACGGATCTGGTTACGTAAAGGAGACAGAGCCTGTACTAATTTTTATGCTTATGGAAAACAAAGCTGTTCGTAATCCTGATGCAAGAACTATTTTGAGGTATGCAGAAGGAATGAAAGGCCTTCCGTTTGCAGAGAGATGGCTCCCAATATCAACAATAAAATCCAGGATTGCTATGCGAGAGCTTCGTGCAACAGGCGCAATATATGATTATGCACCACTTAAAGAGGTGTCAGGTGGTATTGTTTCACAAGCAGAGCATTCAGTTATTGTGCAGGATCCACCCATTGTGTTAACCCGCTAATTCTAATTAATCTAAGTAATATATGACTAAGGAAAATACGATACCATTTCTTCTTTTCTTGACATATACCTGGAGTAGAACAACCAGAAAAATATCAATACGATTACAATAATAAGTACAATAATTACACTATGTAGGTTTAGTGGTGTTGAAACAAATCTTGCTGTAATACCACCTAGGACCTTTCCTAAATCAATATTTGCTTGGGTTACATTAGTTATAGTAGGTACGTTAATTAGCGGCTGTATTACAACTATTTCTGCTATCTTTTCTAGTGTGAGATCTACTTTATTCTTTTCTATTCCATTTAGTATTATTGATATATCATATACACCATCGTGATCAAAATCAATCTTTGCCTTTTCACCAACGTATAATTTCATTTCTCGTGGATGAGATCTAACTATTATTCTTATACTATTATCAGGCAAAATTTCTTTCAATTCTATGCTATGCTTATCATTTACCACTAAGAAATTTTTTGTTTGGCCTACTTCTAATATCATGGCATGTTTTCCTATCAGGTTTATGATCTGATCTCCTAACTTTGATGTAATAATTATTTCAGTTGGTGTGGTAGTTACAGGCTGAATAAGATCATGTACCTTTTCAATTTTTATGCGTGCTCTTGTGTCTTTATTTAGTAATGTTATAGCAAAATCATAATAGTTATCTTTATTTACTTCAACAAAATTTCTTTCACCAACTATAAGATTTAGCTCTTTATCACTGATTTTTACTACCACATTTTCTGAAATTCTTACGATTTCAAAAGAATAGCGATTTTTTTCTAGACCGAGTATAGCAGTTTCACCCAATCTGAAGTATCTTGTTGTCGATAGTATGCTGTTGAAATCAACATCAGCGCCTATGCTTGATGTACTGCTTGTGCCACCACCACCGCCTGTTGTAGTGCCACCACCTGAACCAGTAGTTGTTGATGCTGATAGAAGTGTAACCTTGATAATAAATACATGATTAACAGTAATATTTCCGTCTGTTACAGTTACTGTAATTGTGTGGTCTCCAACTTGGTTTTGTGATGGTACCCATGTTATAACTCCTGTTCCTGAATTTATGCTCATACCAGTTGGGCCAATAAGCGACAAAGTTAAAGGATCGTTGTCGTCATCCTGAAAGTCGACGTCATAGATATAGGTGTTAGATACTGTTGCAGTAATTATAGGCGTTGATACAAATCTTGGTGCTCTGTTTACATTATTTACGGCTACTGTTACAGTTTCAGAAGCACTCAATTTACCATCACTTACTGCAAACGTAACACTATACGATCCAGACTGA
>CAYMYT010000058.1:4250-5205 GCA_964394755.1 uncultured archaeon | reverse complement strand
AATATATTTTTATGACATGTTCAAGATATTTCTTAGGAAGACGTGATCCCGAATATGCACTTAATATATATTTATTGTGCATATTCAAGATGACCAGTGGTTCTTCATATGTACATTATTAAGTACACAAAATAAGATTTTATGTACACATTAAGGTATATGCTTAAATACTTCTATGCATAAGTATAAAGATGAAAAGAGAGCGAATAGAGGAGTTTAATCCTTGGTGGTTCACAGAACGAGTACCTAAAGAGCTTTTACATATATATAGGAGAAAGCTTTTCAATGATCTTTCAGAAAGCCTGAAAAAAAGGTACGCAGTTTCTATAGTAGGCCTGCGTAGAACAGGAAAAACAACACTTATGTTTCAACTTATCCAGAAAATTCTTGACTCTGGGATAGAGAAAACAAACATACTTTATTTCAACTTCGATGAATTTGTAGAAAATCTAGACGATTTGATGGATACTTACAGGGAGATTAAATCAAAAGATTTTAGAAATAACAAAATTTATATTTTTCTGGACGAAATTCAGAAGCTTCCTGATTGGCCAAATCAACTTAAAAAGTACTATGATCTTTATCCAAAAATAAAATTTTTTGTAAGTGGTTCAGAAAGCCTATTCGTAACATCAAAGACAAAAGAGACTCTTGCAGGAAGAATAAACGAATTTCGGCTGAAACCACTTTCTTTTGAGGAGTATGTTGAAATAAAAAATGTAAATATGAAAGTAAAAGACAGCACAAGAATGAAATCATTATTTTTGGAATACTTGGAAAGTGGAGGCTTCCCAGAAGTTATAGGGAAGAACAGGCAGGAAATAAAGGAGTATGTGAGATCTGTTGTCCTTGATAAGATAATTTTCAAAGATATTGCGGTGTTGTTTGGTATAAAGGACACAGAAACTATAAGGCAGCTAATTGAAATAATAGCATCGAGTCCTGGAATGTATTT
>CAYMYT010000058.1:0-4240 GCA_964394755.1 uncultured archaeon | reverse complement strand
CAAAACAACTTGACAAGGATAGAAGATCTATCAAATCATATGTAATGCTGTTAAATGATAGCTTTTTAATTAAAATTCTCGGCAATTACAGAAAAGGTAAGCTTGCAAGCATAAGGAAAGTGAAAAGAGTTTACCCTGTGGACACATCTATAATAATAGCCTTTAACCAGAATATAGATGAAAAATTAATTGGGGAAATGGTTGAAACTGTGGTAGTTAATAACCTACAGTCGAAAAATTTCTGGAAAAATTCTCATGAAGTAGATATGATAAATGAAGACGTTCCGATAGAAATAAAATACAAAAATAAAATTCTAGATAAAGATATTTTGGGTGTTAGGGAATTCATGCGAAAGTTTAGTGTAAATAAAGGCATAATAGTAACAAAGAATGAAGAAAGGAGAGTATCTGTACAAGAAGGCTCAATAAATCTTATACCTGCATGGATATTCTTGTCGAAGAAAACTGAATAATATAACTATATTAAATGAAATATATTCAAAATATCTTTTTAAATCCGGTAGTGTATAAGGTTTCGTATGGATGAGAAAGAAAAAGATATTAAACGCCTGAAGCAACTTGAAGCGCTGAAGAAGAAGCAATTTGCTGTTGCTAACAAGTATAGTGATGATATCCTAAAGAAATACAAGAAAGTTGTCAAAAGTATTATTCTGTTTGGTTCTGTTATACGCGGTGATGTTCATGAAAAGAGTGATATAGATATACTTGTAGTTATAGATGACACATTAGCGCGTTTTACACCTGAAATGAAAGAAAGATTTGATGATGATCTTCACAGACTTGCAAAAAAGATCAATGACCAGATAACAGTGCAGCCTGCATGGACACTTACAGAGTTTTGGGATATGGCGCGTATAGGTCATCCACTTCTTTATACTATAGTAAGAGATGGTTGGGCTCTATATGATACAGGATTTTTCATACCTGTACGAAAGCTTTTGGAATTAGGAAAAATACCAACTACATTGGAATCTGTTGAAAAGTTCATGGAGACTGCGCCACAGAAGATAAATAGGGTGGAAACTGCAAAACTTTTCATGATAGCTGAAGATCTGTACTATGCGATGCTTAATTCTTCTCAAGCTATTCTAATGTACGTTGGAAGAGAACCTGCCGCTCCAAAGCATACACCAAGAGAAGTTGAGGAATATCTTGTAAAAGAGAATATTCTTGAAACTAATTATCTTGAAGATCTGAGGGCTGTAATAGACTTTAGGAAAGGTGTGGAGCACAAAGACATAAAAGAAGTTAGTGGTGTTGATCTTGATAACTATATCCAAAAGTCTAAACAGTTCGTTTCAAGAATGGAACAGTTGTTGATGCAGCTTCAAAAGAAAAAGAAAGAGAGTATTATTCATAAGAACTATGAGGTTATGATAAAGGCTGCTGTTGCTGCTTTGAAAAGACTTGACAAGCTTCCAGAGGACCCTAAGAATCTTTCTGCTGCTATAAAGGACAACCTTATAGATGCAGGTCGTGTTGATTCGTATTTTGGTGATGTTTTCAGACGCGTTGTCACAATGAGAAAGCTTCTAGACGATAATAAAATAGATGAAGTGCCGCAACGTGATCTTGAGCTAACAAGAGAATATGTGCGTAGGTTTGTCCGTGATCTTGAGCCTATATTAAACGTGAAGGCTAAGGTAAGCAGTAAGACTAAGAAAAAGATAGAAGGGAAAACAAAGAAAAAATAGATCAAATTATTCATTAGTAATATGATTTTTACTCACTTTGCATACAATTTGCTTTTACGTACTTCTATGGTAGAAACAGGATATATTTGATTGACAGCTTTTTTAACTGAGTTTTGGAGATCAGAACTTATTATTGATTTCATAATGTCTTCAAAATTCTTTCCAACAACAAATGAGTTTATAGTTTCTTTAGCCTTGGCACGACACTTATTTTTTATCGATGTATTTACGCGCATTGGTAATATGAATATTGTTTTAAGTCTTGCAGAGGTTCCGTCATCAAGTTTTACGTCTTGTACAACATCTACTCTGCGTGAATGACGTTGAACCATTCTATGTATTCTTTCTCTTAGAACGTCATGACCTATTAATTTTGTGTAAGCTTTTGATCCAACTACGCTTGAAATTTGCAATTCCATCTTCAGATAAAATTTTGCATATTCAGCTGATAGATCCATTATGCTTACTTGGATGGTGCGACCTACAAGTCGTTTTGAATCAATAGTTGTAGTCTCGCCTATAGTTTTCTCTTCAAACATCTTTGGTGCAACTATTTCGTACCATTGCTTCTTTACAGCCATACCATTTCCTTGGCTGATAACTTTTTAATACTTCTTTTTCACTGTAATTATGCTATATTCAAGGCTTGTCGATTTCTATGAGGAAATAGAAAAGACCACTAAAAAACTAGAGAAGACTTCAATTCTTGCAAATCTTTACAAAGAGTGTGATGATGAGGACCTTTCAATGGTGGTTTTGCTTGGCATGGGTGTGGTGTATAATGCTGGTGAACAAGAGCTTGGCGTTGCAACTGGTATGGTAAAGCGTGTAATTTTAGATGTATGCAGTATTTCAGAAGAAAAATTGGTGAAAACTTTTAAAGAAATGGGTGATCTTGGAAATGTTGCTGAGCACCTTATTCAGGATAAAAAAGAAAGTTTGAGTGTTCAAGATGTCTTTAATAATCTACGTAGTTTGCCTTCTATAGAGGGTAAGGGATCGCAAGAAAAAAAGATTTCTGTGATAGTAGACATTTTAAAGAAGGCTAGTAAAAGGGAAGCAAAGTATATTGTTCGTACAGTATTGGCAGAGATGCGAATTGGTGTGGCTGCTGGCATAGTAAGGGATGCTATTGCCAAGACTTTTGAACAGGATAAGAAAAAAGTGGAAGATCTCTACAATGTTCTAGGAGATTATGGTAAGGTTGCTGAGCTTGCAAAAAAAGGTAAGATGAAGGCAACAATAACTGTTGGAAGTCCTATAAGAGTTATGCTTTCAGATTCTGCTCCTGATCTAAAAAGTGCATTAGATAAATTTGAACATCCTGCAATAGAAAGCAAATATGATGGATTTCGTGTTGCTGTGCACATTGATTCTAATATGATAAAATTGTTTTCGAGACGATTGGAGGATGTTACTAATCAGTTTCCCGATATAGTCAAATCAGTAAAAAATGTAATTGCAAGGCAGTGCATAGTAGAAGGTGAAGTACTGGCAATAGACTGTAAAACAGGAAAACCAAAACCTTTTCAGGTATTATCAAGACGGATACAAAGAAAATATGATATAGAAAAAATAACTGAAGAGATTCCAGTGCAGGTTAATCTTTTTGATCTTATATACTATGACGGCGAGTCATGGATGGAAAAACCTTTGGTAGAAAGGTGGAAAAAACTTAAAAGTATTGTGAAGGAGACAAGCCAGCTAAAATTAGCAGACCATATTGAAACTTCTGATTTTAGCGAGGCTAATAAATTCTATAGGAATGCTATTAATGCAGGAAATGAGGGCGTCATAGTAAAAAATATGGATGCACATTATCAGCCTGGCAGACGTGTTGGCTTTTGGTTGAAAGTAAAAGAGATATTGGAGCCGTTGGATCTTGTTGTTGTTGGGGCTGAGTGGGGTGAGGGCAAGCGTGCAAACTGGCTTGGTTCTTTAATATTAGCGGCACGTTCTGGTCAAGAATTTATAGAGGTGGGTAGGATGGCTTCAGGACTTACAGAGCAGCAAATGGAAGAACTTACTAAGACATTGAAAAGATTGATAATAGAAGAACATGGAAAGATCGTGAAGATAAAGCCTGAGATTGTCATAGAGATAGGATATGAGGAGATACAACGTTCACCAAAATACCAGAGTGGTTATGCGCTAAGATTTCCTAGATTGCTCAGGATAAGGACAGCAGAAAAAAGACCTGGGGATGCCAATACAATAAAGGATATAGATAGGCTTTTCAAGCAGCAGAAACGAAGAAGATGATATACAGATCATCCAAAGATAGCTGATATTAAAAATGAGAGAGCAGATGGAAACAATGCTACTACTACGATAATGATTATAATTAACGGTATCAACCATACAAGTACTGCCCTGCCAATTGACATTGAGTGAACCTTTGAGATGCCTATTGTTATAATTATAAGACTCCATATAAATGATATAAGACGACCTACTAGCGGTATCCATGAAATGATTACTAATGCTTGTGTATATGCAACTGCTTTGTATGTGTCAGAATAGCT
>CAYMYT010000057.1:3403-5239 GCA_964394755.1 uncultured archaeon | reverse complement strand
ATTCCCATATCTTTTGTCCATCTTTAGAAATGCAATAGAGTTTATGGTCAAATGAACCCACATATATATTATTATTGTGAACACTACATGTCGAACTTACCATACCACCTGTCAAAAATTTCCATTTTTCAACACCAGTGGCAGCATCCAGTCCATAAACGTAGCCAGATAATGTACTGACGTATACGATACCATCATTATAGCCTAGAGATCCAGCAACAGATGTACCACAATTATGCTTCCATATCAATTTTCCATCTATATCCAATGCATATACATTATTGTCGTAAGAGCTGCAATACAATATAGGATTATCAACCACAGGCATCTCTACCAAACTTCTACAATCTTTAGTAAACACGAAATTATCTGCAACTATTATAGGTGAACTTATCCTTTCTCCTGCTGTAAATTTCCATTTTAGCGTGCCATCCTGAATAGCATATAGGCTTTTGTCGTAAGAGCCTACGAATATTATGTCATTGACTGCAGACGGATAGTAGGATATGCCAGCTCCTGTCTTGTATCGCCATTCTTCCTTGCCGTCTTCTTCATTAAAACAGAATAGATAGCCATTTCCATTGCCAACATATACCTTATTTCTCACACCAATCGGGGATGAAATAACTATATCTCCCAGGTGTTTCTTCCATACAAGTTTGCCATCCACATCAATACAGTAGAAGTATTCGTCATTTGATCCAACATATATTCTTCCGTTGTGCACCAACGGCGACGAGAATATAGGCCCTCCTGTTTTGAATTTCCATAACAATTCTCCTTCTGTAGTGATTGAATATAGATATGTATCCAAAGAAGAGAAATAGATCCGGTCTTTGTAAAATGCAGGCATTGATGTAATGCTGCCTGCAACTGGTAGATCACGAAATATTTGGTCAAATGTGGGTATTGCTTTTGCTCCCTCTTTTGCTGATTCTTGCAGATTCTTAATCTGATAGTATACCTTTTCTTTCTTACCCAGATCTGTACTATAGCCTTTCTTGTCTGCTTTGTACATCATCATATATAGTGGGAAAACTATAAAGATAGTTTTTTAAATCATTGTCTTCCTTATATACCCGAGTCAAAATGAACTATATAAAAAAAGTTGGTATAGGGACAGCACTACTTTTAGCCCTGTATGGTGTTACCGAATACAACAAGCAGGCAAAATATAATGAACTTAGTGCAAGAGTGGTGTTGTCTGCAATTGAACAGTACGGTCTAGCAGGCATGAAAAGCCTTCCAACGTATAATGGTGCTCTAGAATATGGATTAGAAAACGGTTCAATTAGCAGAAAAGATATTGATAGAGCAGAAATAAAGAATAAAGAATTTAGAGCAGAATGGGCGTTGAAAACTGTTGCAATAAATTGTATGGATAGTCCACTAGTTGATATCTAGCATACCACTAGTCTATGACTAGTGGTTGCGAGATGTAAAGAACCACTGCGTAATACCAGTGTCATTCACCAACTTCAAGATGCCACTGGTCTCCGACCAGTGGTTCTTCACAAAAGAGCACTCAAATATGGATTGGATAATCATTTATTTACTAAAAAAGATGTTGATAATGCCCAGGCAAAGTGTCTGAAGCGTAAGCGTGAAAAAAAAGAAGATCCAAAAAACCAAATTAGAAATCCTAGGTATAAAATGTATGCGTAGAATTGTAAGTTTTTACTTACATTGACTTTTATAACAAACCAAGTAAAGATTACGCAGGTTTGCTAGTAGGAGGTCCTGCGGCTGTTGGACGACTATAAATTGTATAAGAAATTCAAATCGTTTTAACAATTTCTTCTAATGGCCTTCTATTGATAAATCCTCTTTTTAAGG